>DVHC01000071.1 GCA_018712385.1 Candidatus Onthousia excrementipullorum
TTTGCATTTACTTTCAGAATTGCATCTTTTCCATCTTTTTTGTTACATGAGAAATTTGACTTTTTTAATTGCATTTAGTTTCGCACTTATATATCAACGAAAATCAGTTGCATTTACTATTGGAATTCACCCTTTATGTCAAATTTATTTACTTATTAACTTTCATTTCTCTCACATGTATAACCACTATTTTCTAGTTCTTGTTCAATAGTAGTTACACTTTGATTTAATTCATACTCTGGATAAAATCCTTCAAACTCTGTAATATTATTAGTAATAAAATCCATATCAAGTTTTTCATAGTTTATATTTTGGGTAGTAACTTGTACTGCTGCACTTACACTACAATCTGCTGTCATACCAATATCATTTTCATCTAAAACAGTCTTAAGAAACTCACAAGAATTTTCTCTTTCTGTTAAAATACTATTATCAGTTGCAGTATCTGCTAATCTATTAGTTGTAGTCATTCTACTACTCTTTAATCTATTCTTCTCATATTTAAAACTCAAATCATAGGTATAATCTAAATTATCAGTAGAGTTCCTAAAAGTACAACTCATAGTTCCACTTTTTAATTCGTTAACACCATTTTTTTCATTCATATAATCAGTAATAAATTCTGTTATATCAGGTAAGAAAAACACGAATGCAAAAAGAAATATCATTAATAGAACAAGAAATACAGGATGTCCTTTTTTCTTTTTTCCAGTAGTGTTTTCTTCTATTTTAGCAGCAGTTGGAACTGTATTATCTTGATTATTATCTGCGCTTTTCTCTTGAATTACCTTAGTAGTATTAGAAGCTTCTACTACTTTAGGTTCATTATTCACTGGAGTAGAATTTACAGTATTATCAGTTTCTGGTGTTACCACTTTAGGAGTTTCTTCATTAATTTTATTATTATCATTTTTATTATCCATAGACTACACCCTTTCGTTATTCTTTATTTAAATCTAAATAAATTATAACATTTTACTTTAAAAACGTAAACTATTTATTTGTTTTTGATAATCATCACTACTTGTTATATAATTACCACTTACTATAATATCTGTTAAATTATGGATTTTTTTGGCAACTATATCATTAACTCCCCCATCTATACTTATTTTAAAATTAAAGTCTTTATATTCTTTTTTTAGGACTTTTAATTCTTTTAATTTGTCTATTGTTTTATCAATAAACTTTTGTCCACCTTTACCTGGTATAACTCCCATTACTAATATTAAATCTATATATGGTAAATAAGGTATTAATTTTTCTACTTTATCATCTGGATTAAGAGCAAGTCCTGCTTTAATACCATAACTTTTAATTAGTTTTAGATTACTTAAGGTATCTTCTAGAGTATCTAAATGTATAGTGATATACTCTGTATTTAGACTAGCATAGTCACTAATATAAATACTAGGAGATGCAACCATTAAATGAACATCTAATCTTTTATCAGTAAATTTATAGATATGTCTCATCTCTTTAAATGGTAATGATTTATTCTCTACATACTTACCATCCATAACATCTACATGAATAAAGTCTACATCTGTATCGTTTAACTTTGTTAAAGTATTTGGTATATCTTTACTAGTTAAAAAAGATGCACTAATCATTTAATCGCCTCCTCATAGAACTTTAAATAACTATCATATCTACTTTTAAGAATTTCTCCATCTTCCACTGCTTTTTTTATCACACATTCTTTTTCTTTAGTATGGGAACAATCTCTAAAAGGACAGGCGTAATTAGAGAACTCTCTAAAAGCATATTTAATATCTTCTTTTTTATAAATAGAAAGGTCTAAAGCTGAAAAGCCTGGGGTATCAAGGACTTTACCATCTAAAAAGTCATATAATTCTACATTTCTTGTTGTATGTCTTCCTCTACCAAGAGCAAGAGAGACTTCTCCTGTCTTTAAATTCCAATTAGGATTTAACTTGTTTAAAAGAGTACTCTTCCCTGCCCCTGTTTGTCCTATAAAGACAACTGTCTTATCTTTAATTAATTCTTTTATTTTATCAAGTTCTAAATTAGTAAGAACAGTATAGCCTATATTAGTATAATATACCATTATCTCTTTTATTTTATCATAAGTTTCCCTACTAACTAAATCAGTCTTAGTTAAGCAGATAACAACATCTATCTTTTGAAGTTCCATATGAGCGATAAATTTATCTAATAAACCTAAAGAAAAATCTGGATTAACAAGACTTGTTATAATGAAAGCTCTATCAATATTACTAACCATAGGTCTATTAAAGGTATTTTTCCTAGGTAATATTTCTTCTATTACTAAACTTTTCTCATTAAATCTAACATAATCCCCAACTTTAGGTATTAGTTTATCTTTTCTAAATTTACCTCTAGGTATTGTATTATAAGTTTTATTATTACTAGATACTATATGTCTATTACTACTTATTTTAATAATTTGTCCTTGCATTTTTTCTCCTAATCATTACTTTGAGAACTTGGATTTGATGAAGAATTGGAATTATTGTTATTGTTATTATTGCCATTATTTCCTTCTTGTTCTGTTGTAGTAGTATCATCATCCTTAGACTCTACTAATCTACCAATTGTAATAGTTACACTATCATTATTTCTAACTGTAGAACCATTAGGACGTGATTGAGTAATAATCTTACCATCCATATTTTTATCTGTTACATCTTGATATTCTGTTGTTACAGTTACACAGGCATTATTTGCCCAACTTGTTACTGCATCTGCTGTTTGTAAATACCAGTCTGGGAAAGTAATGTCTTTTAGAACTGTTAATGTTATATCATCTCCTGATTTAACTTCACTACCTTCATCAAGTGATTGAGAAATAACAAGGTTTTGTCCTATTACAGAACAAGTTGTAGAATCAGGCTCTATTTCTTGGATTTTAACTTCTAGTCCCATATCTTCTAGAGTCTTTCTTACTTCATTTACATCCATATTAACATAGTTTTCAAGTTCATATGTCTTAACACCTGTTGATTTATAAAGAGTTACTCTTGTACCCTCTTTAACAGTACTACCACTTTTTGGGTCAGTTCTAATAATTCTATTTTTCTTAACATCTTCACTACTTACTTCTTCTATTTTACTATTAACAGTAAGTCCGGCATCTTCAAGGGTATCTTCCGCTTTACTAACTGTCATACCACTAACATCTGGTACTTTGACATCTTTTTCGGCTGTTAAGGCAGGAATAATAAAGAACACTGATATTAATGCTACCACGATAACGCCAGCGATTATTGATAAAGCGATAATTAATTTATTGGATTTTTTTACCTTTTCATCAGTAATAGGTGTCGCGATACCTTCATTTTCATCACTAATTGGTTTCATTATTTTTGTCGTCTCATCCACTTCATTTTCAGGATATGGATAAACATAAGGTGGTTCATTTATTCTATCATCATTTAAAGCGGTTAATAAATCATTATGCATACTCTTAGCATCATCATATCTATTTTTAGGGTTCTTAGCAGTGGCTTTCAAAATAATATTTTCGATACTTTGGGGAATATCATTATTTAATTTATGAACATCAGGTAGAGGTTCTTTCATTTGTTTTAGGGCAATTTCAACAGCACTATCTCCTTTGAAAGGTAGTTCTCCTGTTAATAATTCATAGAAAATAATTCCCATCGAATAAATATCACTTTTAATAGTTGCCCCTTTACCAGCTGCTTGTTCAGGTGGTAAATAGTGAACTGAACCCATTACTGAATTAGTTTGGGTTAATTGGGTAGAATTAAGAGCCATAGCAATACCAAAGTCTGTTATTTTAATTTGTCCATCATCTTGTATCATTATATTTTGGGGTTTTAAATCTCTATGAACGATATATGAGTCATGAGCATGAGCCATACCATCTGTTAATTGTAACATGATATCTATCGCTTCTGATAATGTTAGACTACCACGTTTTTTAAGTAATTGTTTTAAAGTCTTTCCTTCCACGTACTCCATAACGATATAATAAAGTCCATTATCTTCTCCTACATCATACATGGCAACGATATTAGGATGAGAAAGACTAGAAGCTGATAAAGCTTCACGTTGAAAACGTCTTACAAACTTCTCATCATTTGCAAGGTCACCCCTTAATACTTTTATCGCTACATTTCTATCAAGTATAGTATCATATGCAAGATAGACATTAGCCATACCACCTTCGCCTATTGATTTAATTATCTCATAACGACCATTAATTTTTTGCCCCTTTGTAACCATTATTCTTCACCTTCTCCTAAAATTAAGTATGCTACTGATATATTATCAGTACCCCCTCGATTATTTGCTTTCCTAATTAATTTTATAACTTTATCTTCAATATCTCCTTCTCCAGTTAAGACTTTTTCAATAGACTCTTCATCTAACATATTAGTAAGTCCATCACTAGATAACAGTATAGCATCTATTTCCATATCACAATCAAAGATATCTATATCTATTGGGTCATTTGCCCCAAGTGCTTTCATCAAAACATTTTTCTTAGGATGGTCCTTAGCTTCTTCTTCTGTTAATTCTCCAGCTGACACTAACAAATTAACTAATGTATGGTCATATGTTACTTTATGAAGTTTATTATCTTTAATAACAAAGCCAGAAGAATCACCAATATTACCAAATAATATATAATCTTTAGTAATGATAGCGGTAACAAGGGTTGTTCCCATACCTTTACTTTCAGGATGAGTCTTCTCATGTCTAAAAATACTATCATTTATTTCATTAACACTATCTCTTAAAAAGTTAACAGCATCCATCTTACTCATATTGTGAAAATTTTCATTAAAGTCTTTAGCAAGATGAGTTATAGCGATAGAGGATGCGACTTCTCCTGCAGAATGTCCCCCCATACCATCAGCGATTGCCATAAGTGTATCATTATCACTATTGTGTACTATTAGAACACTATCTTCATTATGGTCTCTAACCTTTCCTGCATCAGTTAAATAAAACGATTTCATATTTCCTCCTTCTTACTTCTAAGCTGTCCACAAGCAGCACTAATAGTACCACCAAATTCTCGCCTAATTGTAACTGTAATATTGTTTTTCTTTAGTATATCATAAAACTTGGCAATTGTTAAAGGGTTACTTCGTTTATACTGTAAAGCTTCTGTTTCATTATATGGTATTAAATTAACATAGCAGTTTATTCCTTTAAGTAAATGAACAAGTTCTAAAGCATTTTCTTTACTATCGTTAATTCCAGCTAGCATTATATATTCAAAGGTTACTCTTCTATTAGTTTTCTCTAAATATATTTTAATGGCATTTATCAACTCTTTTAAAGGATAAGCTTTAGCGATAGGCATTATTTCACCTCTTAGTTTATCATTAGGAGCATGTAGACTAATCGCAAGATTTACTTGATAAGGAAATTCACTAAATTCTAGTATTTTAGGAACAAGTCCACAAGTTGATACGGTTATATGCCTTGCCCCTATATTAAGTCCTTTAGGATGATTTATAATCCTTATAAAGTTACAAATATTATCATAATTATCAAAAGGCTCTCCTATTCCCATAATAACAACATGACTAATTCTAAGGTTAGACTCATTTTCTACTTTTAGTATTTGCTCTACCATTTCTCCTGTAGTTAGATTACGGACTTTTTTACGTCTACCTGACTCACAAAACTTACAGCCCATATTACATCCTACTTGACTAGATATACAAAGACTATTGCCATAATCATGGTTCATAAGTACGGCTTCAATATGTTCACCATCTCTAAGTTTAAATAAATACTTTCTAACGTCTTTAGCTTTTTCTACGGTAACTATCTCTATATTAGAAATAGTAAAGTCTTTACTTAGTTTTTCTCTTGTCTCTTTCTTTATATTAGTCGCTTCACTAAAAGAAGTAATTCTCTTATTATAAAGCCAAGAGAAAAGTTCTGTAGCATAATATTTTTTTTCACCTATTTTTAGAAAGTATTCTGTTAATTCATCTATAGTTAAATCATATATACTCATAACTCACCTCTACAACTACATATATTATACATTAAAAGTTAAAGAAATACATGAACAAATAAAACAAAATAAATTTTGTTTCTCCCTTGTCGTTATCTCCAAGGATTCCTACTTCATAGATAGAGTAACCTCTATTCTCCATAGGCTTAAATTCCGATAGTCGCTACCGTACTAATTTGATTTTACTATTAAACTATTATTTTGTCTATCTAAAACTTTTATCTAAACTAAACTCTCTAAATTATAGTGTAACTTTAATCCTTCTAACAATATGTTTAAACTTGCATTTATATCTCTATCATTATGTGAGCCACATTTAGGACAATTATATTCTCTTATACTTAAATCTTTTAACTTACTATTCTTATATCCACAATAGCTACATATTTGACTACTTGGATAATAAGTATCTATCTTATAATAAATCTTTCCTTTTATCTTACATTTCCACTCTATTAGAGAACGTAATCTACTAACAGCAGCATCTGATAGACTTTTATTAAATGTTTTTTTCTTATCATTAAACATATCTTTTACTAATAAACTCTCTGTTACTATAATATCATGTTCATCAACTATTTCATTTGCAATATCATTTAAATAATGTTTTCTATAATTTTTAATCTTAGCATGTAATCTTGCTATTTTTTCTTTTGTCTTTAAATAGTTTTTACTACCTTTAATTTGTCTTGATAACTTTCTTTGTAACCTTTTTAATCTCTTTTCAAACTTCATTAATACTTTCAGATTACTATATTTAATGCCATCACTTGTTACTACTAAATCTTTTATACCTAAGTCTATTCCTACTATAGTAGTAGGTGTTACTTTCTCTATTAAGATATCTTCTACTACAACTACACTTACATAGTATTTACATGTAGATTCTCTTGATATAGTTGCATTTAATATTTTACCATCTATTCTTTCTTTATTTCTATAACCTCTTATTTTTATTTTACCTAGCTTAGGTAATTTTATAAATCTATTCAATAAATCTACTTCGGGTGTAAAAAATTTTTGTAGGTAAAATTATAATATGTTATCCTAATTATAGGAGGATAAGAGAGATGAAAAAAGAAGAGGATAAGCATATTAACGAATTTACAAATGAATTTGATGAATTAGTTGCAAAA
>DVHC01000007.1 GCA_018712385.1 Candidatus Onthousia excrementipullorum
GAATATATTGAAAATCAAAAGGATGGAATAGAAGATATATTTGTAAATGATGACAATAGTATGCTTTAGCATAGAAGGAGTTCCAGTCCTCACATCAAACCCTGTACTTTCAGTGCAGGGTGGTTGATAAACTCTAGTATTGAAAGAATTACACCTTATGTTAGCTCACTTGAAGGAACAATTCATGGAGAAAATGCTAAAATTCATGATGCTTTCTGTGGTGTAGAAGGAGCTTATGATAATTTAGTTAGTAATTTAAAATTATATAATAGTATAAAAGATAAAAACCAAAATATTGGTATAGTTTTGAATGTAATGAAACATAACTATAATCATTTATATGATAGTATTTATAGTTTGAAAGAACAAAACTTAGATATAGATTATGTTTTAGTTCAAAGAATTGGAGCATATGGTAAGGCTTATGGTAAAGATAATTATATGATGATTTTAGAACAAATAATTTCTGCTTTTGAAAACATCGATAGGATAAATAAAGATTTAAATGTTGAAACTAGAATGGTTGATGCTTTTCCATATTGTTTAATACCAGAAAAATATCACCAATATTTAGATAGATGTGACTGGGGATTTGGAACTGCTGCTATTGATATGGATGGCAATTTATCAAGATGTGCTGTATGTTTTGAAACAATTGGTAATGTTTTAACAGATAATATTATAGATTTATGGAAGAATAGTGAAGAACTAAAAGAATTTCGTAGTAAAGAATATTTAAATGATATTTGTAAAAAATGTGATATTTTAGATAAATGTGGTGGCGGTTGTGCTATAAGTTGTGGCACTGCCAAGTTAGAAACGGACCAATTAGTTAAAAAATTAAAATTGTAAGGATACTTTATATAGGTATCTTTTTATTTATTTCATAACAAAATACCTAACTTTTTTAAAAGCTAGGTATTGAATGACTTAGAGCTTCTAAAGTTTTCTAAGCACTATTCATTATATATTATACTCATTAAGTTTTATTTTATGTATTTGGGTAACCCATAATTTTCAGTATATCATTAATAGATATAGATGATAATTTACTATCTAAAATTTTAATTTCATTATTAATCCTTTTTATCATTTCGTTATATAAACCTTTTGTTAAAATTAATTTTAATGCTTTAATCATCATATAAAGATTCGTTGTATTATCTTTAATATTATAATTTTTATCTATTAGTTTAAAACTTAAAGTGTATTTATCTCTAAAACAGAAAAGGCGGTCAGAATGAGCTGCAATATTTCTAATGCTAGTAAGATTTTTTAAAATCTGTTTTAATAATTTGTCAGATATTTTAAAATATTTAGCAATTTTCTGCCTATCTTTTTGTTTTAGTAATCCGTAATATCTACTAGTAACACCAAAAGTTAAAATTTTCATTAATACAAATGGTGGAATATAATTGTATTTATCTTTATAGTGGGTAATTGCAGAATGTATATTATAATTATGATTAATTTCTTCATTTATTTTATTTATTAGTTTTTCTTTAGTTTCTATTTGGGCATTGTCATCCAAATTATCTATAGTTAGATAATTTATTAATCCATAGTTTTTAGAAATCTGGTTTGCCATTAAAGATTTAATAATTGTTTCAATTTCTAGTGTGTATTTTAAAATAATATATTTTAGATTTTTATCAAATTCAAATAGAGCAAATATTTCATCAAATGAGACATTAGGCAAATAATTATTATTACTATCTTTAAAATTGAATTTATAACTATTAACTATCGAATAATAAGTGTATTTTTCAATTTTCTTTATTGCTTCTTCTTTATTAATAACATTAACTTTTTTGGAAATTAAATAATCAATTAATTGTTCATTACTCATATATTCTTTCATTTAGATGCCCCCTATAAATAAAATGACCAGGGGCTTCTAAAGTTTCCCTGGCACTACTCGGTATTAATATATCATTTTAATTATGTATTGTCAAATATTTTTTTAAAGAAGTGGATGCTCCAGCATTGAACCGAAGTATGATATCCACCTCTTCTACAACTAATATATCATAATTTACAGAATATGTGCAAGAAAAAATTAAAAGAAGTGGATTCCCCAACGATAAATCAAGGTTATACACCCACTTCTTCTACAAATAATATACATTAATACTAGTTAATAATCAAGAATTTTAATGCATAAAGTTAATTTTTTTGATATTCTATTATTGGGTGAAATTTATGGAGAAAATATTAATTGTAGAAGATGATGAAACTTTAAGAGGTGAGCTATCTAATTTATTATCTAATTCTGGGTATGAAGTATTAGTGTTAACAGACTTTAAAAACAGTAAAGAAGAGATTATTAAATTAAATCCTGATTTAATTCTTTTAGATATAAATATTCCTTATCTAAATGGAGAGGTATTACTTAAAAGCCTTCGTGATGATAAAGTAAATACTCCCGTTATTATGCTAACTAGTAGTAATAAAACAATTGACGAAGTACTGTCTATTAGTTATGGAGCGGATGATTATATTACTAAACCATATAATCCTACAATACTATTACTTAGAATTAATAATATCTTCAAAAGAATGAAGAAAAGCTTTGATTACTTAGAATATGATGATTTAAAGATATACCCTAATAAAGGAATTATTGTTAAAAACGGGGAAGAGTTTTATTTAACTAAAAATGAAATGTTAATCTTTACTTATCTTTTAAATAATAGAGGAAATATTGTAAGCCGTGATGATTTAATGAGTTATTTATGGAATAGTGACCTTTATATAAATGATAATGCTTTGACAGTTAATATTAGTAGATTAAGAGCCAAATTATATGATATGGGTTATAATGACGTTATTGTTACAAGAAAGGGAGAAGGTTATTTATTAAAATGAAACTAAGTACTTATTTAAAAGATAAACTTTATGCTTTTTTAATCTTTGCTATTTATATAATTATATTAATACTATTCTTAATTGCTTTAAAGCTAACTAGCAGTATTATTATTTTTATAATTGTTTTTACTGTCGTTATCTTTTCTTTAATTTTACTTTATGATTACTTTAGAAAAAGAAAGTTTTATAATGAATTACTTGATAAATTAAACTCTTTAGATAAAAAATATCTTTTAATAGAAATGTTACTTGAGCCTAACTTTTTAGAAGGTAAGATACTTTATGATGTCTTAGATGAAGTTAATAAGAATGAACATGATTTAATAAGCAAACTAAAAAAGAAACAAGATGACTTTAAAGAATATATAGAGTTATGGATACATGAAGTTAAACTTCCTATCGCTAGTCTTACTTTAATGAATAGAAAAGATAAAAATACTTTAAGAGTGTTAAAAGAATTAGAAGACTATGTAGAACAAATTTTATATTACGTAAGATGTGAAAATGCTAATAATGATTATTTAATTAAAGAATGGGATTTAGATACTATTATTAAAAATGTAGCATTAAGAAATAAAGATGACCTACTTGCCTTAGATATAGACTTTAAAGTAGATAATTGTAATTTGAAAGTTCTAACAGACTCTAAATGGTTAGAGTTTATTATTAATCAGATTGTTAGTAATAGTATTAAATAGACCTGTTCGGCAAGCTCAATTATAAATTTTGATTATATAAACAACAAATTATTCTTAACCTTTTTTCATATCTATTCATATGATTTCTATAAGTTTCTTTCATAATACGAAAAATTTTAATAGTTC
>DVHC01000072.1 GCA_018712385.1 Candidatus Onthousia excrementipullorum
AGAACCTGTTGTTATAGAGTTAACCTTAGTACCTGTTTTACTAAAGTTAAAGGCTGCATAACTTACTCCTACTATTGCTAATATCATTACTATTAGCACTACTATTATTACTATATTTTCTTTTTTCTTAAGCATATAAAACACTCCTTACTACTTATGATACCCAATGTATTTTTTCTTATACAAAATTTTAATGTAAGGGTAATGTAAGTACCCTATCTATTACAATATTAACACATAGAGTCCTATTTTTTCAATAAAAAAATAATGATTAGTGTTATTTAACCATTATTTTACATAAAACTACTTTTACCTTACTTGGTCTCCTGTTATTCTAAGTTTACCTTTCCAGACCTGACCTCCAAAGTCACCATCAACTTCTACTGTAGGCCATACTCTTAGAACATAACTATTTTCTTCTCCCCTATTTAATGTACCTTGATCTAGTATTCTAGAACCATCTACTCCTAAACTTTCTAAATACTCTGCTGTACCAGTAGAACTATTCTTATCAAAACTATATTTTAAATACTTATCATCAAGTTTTACATCTGGAGAAGTTATCTCTACATTGTCTAAATAAATAACATAATCAACCGCTGCTGTACCTGTATTTTCTAAAGTGAAATCATAACCATCTAAAGCTAATCCTTCTGCATCTGTTAAAGGATAAGTATCTTCTAGATTAATAGTACTACCTTCATTTAAGGTTAATTCTAAATTACCTAAAGTTATAACATTTTCACTACCTGTTTTACTAAAGTTAAAAGCAGCATATGATAAGGCAATTATAACTATAATTAGAACAATTAATAAAATTATTAGCATTATCTTATTTTTTTTATCTTTTTTATTCATTTCATCTCACCTACATTATAAATAAAGTATAACATTATTAGTTATGTCTTTCAAGCTACTTTTATGTTAAACTGCTTCTTTTTACAGTTTCTATATCTTTATTATCTACTCTAAAACTAATAGTATTAACATCATAATTAGAAAAAGCTGAATAACTTAAGGTATATAATACTTCTTCTTTTATAGTACTATTACTATCGAATAAAGCATTATTAAAATTAAGTATTAATAAATCTTCATCTACTATCTCTTTATCAATTAACTCTACATTTTCATTTAATATACTTCTTAAGTTATCTTCATAGATATAACTAGTAGTAAGTTCTTCTACTATTATATCTATCTTATCTTTATTAGCATTATTATTTAAATATTTAGTAACTGGTACATAATAGATATCATCATTTATATCTTCTCCATAATAGATAACAACTTTAGTAATATTATCTAACGTATTATAGACATATTCATTATTAATACCTATATCTCTAGTTAGTGGCATAGTTATTTTCTTAGTACTATTAGGATAAGTTTCTAAAGGATTAGAGTCTACAGTTATATATACTCTATTTATGTCATTTAATTCAGTTATTGAATAGACAATAGACTCTATTAATTTATGAGATAACTCTTCATCTATATTTAATAGTTCTTTAGAAAAATCTATTGTTACTAAATCATCTTCTATAGTAATATTATTTAATTTAGTATTCTTAGGTATAATAGCTTTCAATTTATCTGGGAATTTACTATTACTACTAATAGTTAAATTATTTATAATATTTTTAATATTATCTTCTAGGCTATCTTCATCTAATAAAACTTTAGTCTTAACTAAGTAATTATTCTCATCTAACAAATAAATAGATGAATTAGCAAGATCGGTAACATATTCAAATTCTAAATTAGTTTCAAGTGTTTTTTCTGTTAAAGGTATTAAATAGATAGTCATAATAATAAATAGACTCATAGTAGTAATAAATATTTTTCTTAAAGCTTTCTTTCGAATCATAAAATCACCTAATAAATTATATAAAAAAAAGTACTGCTTTAGTACTTTTTATAAAGTAATTTCATTTAATTTTAATAGTTCTATAACAGCATTCGCTCTTCCTTTAACACCAAGCTTCTGCATGACATTAGAAATATGATTTCTAACTGTTTTTTCACTAATATTTAAAGACGATGCAATCTCTTTAGTAGAAAGACCACTTACTAAAAGAGTAAAAACTTCTTTTTCTCTTGTTGTTAATATTCCTCTCATAATTATCCCCTTTCCTAATTCTTGACGTACTCAATAGTAGTTTATGAGAAAAGGAATATTTGTTGTAGATAAAAGAACTAGTTACCTTCGAATTTAACTGTTATAGTTTTCTTAGTATCATACTCTCCTTGAATAGTTCTCATGATGTTATTTGCAAGAGTTACATCATGTTTTTTCTTAGCAGCAACTACAGTAATAGTATTATTATCTATTTTAACGAAACTATCAAGTTTATGTTTTTCTTTAATTAGTTTCTCTAACTTCTCTTCTTCTCCTTCTATTACTGATAAATATTTTAATTGTTCATAAGCATTATTTTTCTCATCAGTAGTAGCATCTTCTTTAGTCATTGTTGTCTTTAATTCTTCTTTTTCTTTATCACGTTCTTCATCTAGACTTACTCTTAAAGCAGTTAGACTATCCGCTTCATCTACTTCACTGATTGTTTTTTCATCATCAGAAGAAGTATCTTCTTTCTTTGCTTTTTCTTTTGTTTCTGTAGAAGAACTAGCGATAAGTAAGTCATTAGGCATAGTTATATAGTAAACACTAAGGACTAAGATAAGACTAAAAAGAGTTAAAAACCATAAATTTTGTTTATTAATCATTTGCTTCCTCCCTTTTACTATTACAATCTATGAAGGGAGAAATGTTTTTATGACTCTAAATTACTAACTGCTTTTATAACAGCAAGACGGCCATAAGTATAGGTTAGTGAACCTTGTTGATAAGCGATGAAAGGTTCTCTTAATGGTCCATCACAACTTAACTCTATAGATGAGCCTTGAGTAAAACTACCACTTGCCATAATTACTTTATCAGTATAACCTGGCATATCATCTGGTATTGGTAAGGAGTTAGAGTCTATTGGACTATTAGATTGAATTCCCTGGGTATATTTTATTAAGAGGTTCTCATCATTAAAGATAATATTTTGAACAATATCAGCACGTTCTTCATTATATTTTGGTTCAACATCATAGCCTAATTCTTCTAATAAAGCTGATGTAAATATTGCAGTTTTTAAGGATGATGCGACAACAGAAGGGGCAAGGAATAGACCTTGTAAAAGTTGTTTATTAATACCTAAAGAAGGCCCTACTTCTTTACCTTCTCCTGGTAGAGTTAAACGTTCGGCACAGGCGTTAATAAGATTACTCCTACCCACGATGTAAGCACCATTAGGAGCGATACCCCCTCCTAAGTTTTTAATTAGGGAACCAACAGCAATATCAGCTCCTACTTCTATAGGTTCCATATCATTAACAAATTCACAGTAACAATTATCTACCATAATAATGATATCTTTATCAAGAGATTTAATAAAAGATATAACTTTCTCAAGCTTTTCTATAGTAAGACTCTTTCTAGTAGAATATCCTTTACTTCTTTGTATCTCTATTACTTTAATTTTATTAGTAGTAATAACATCTTTAATCTTATCATAGTCAAAATCGTTATTAACTAAATCTACTTGCATATAATTGATACCAAAACTCTTTAATGATGATGAATTATCTACAAGTCCTATAACTTCATCCATAGTGTCATAGGGTTTACCTGTTATACTTAAAAGAGTATCTCCTGGTCTTAAAAGAGCGAAGAATGCTACAGTCAAAGCATGAGAACCTGATATAAATTGATTACGAACTAAAGCATCTTCACTCTTAAAGATATCACTATATATCTTTTCTATTTTATCACGTCCTACATCATTATAACCATAACCTGTTGTAGCATTAAAATCAGTCTCAGCGACTTGTTCTTTTATAAAAGCATTTAATACTTTCTCACTATTTATTCTTTCTAAGTCATCTATCTTACTTAATTCATCTTTAATCTTTAAATCAACTTTTCTAATTAACTCATCACTCATCTTTTAACACCTCCGTCTATTCTAATAATAGAATCATTTATATAACTAGCTTTATCAGTCCCAAGGAAATAGGCAAGATTGGCAATTTCAGATGGTTCTGCAAATCTACCAAGTAATATTTTATCTAATTCTTTTTCTTTAAAGTCTTTACTTATTTTTCTAGACATATCAGTATTAATCCAGCCTGGACAGATAGCATTCACTCTAATATAAGGACCAAAATAATTAGCAAGATTATGAGTCAAAGAAATAACTCCTGCTTTAGAGGCATCATAATCAATAGACTCAGGATATGGAGTATCAATACCATTAGTAGATGAGATATTAATGATATTACCTTTCTTAGCTTCTTTCATTTTAAGTCCTATTTTTTTAGACACTAAATATGTCCCTACTAAATTAACTTCTAAAGTTTTCATAAACTCATCTTTAGTCTTTAATTCAAAATCTTGGTCTAAATCAATTGATGCATTATTTACTAAGACATCAAGATGACCAAATTCTCTGTAGATTTCATCTATCATAGAGTCTATCTCACTCTCTTTAGATATATCACATTTAATTACTAAAGCTTTAACTTTAAAAGTAGACTCTACATAATTCTTTAATTCTAAAGCCTCATCTTTACTATTATTATAATTAATAACTACATCATAACCATTCTTAGCATACTCTAAGATAATAGCTTTACCTAAACCCCTGCTACTACCTGTTACTAATACGTTCATTTTTATCAACTCCTATTGGTATTATAAGGTATGAATAGAAAAAAAGAAAGTACTAAGACGTACTTCCTAATTCAAAAGGTCGCTCTTTAGTACCATCACCACTTGTAATCACAACATTAAATTTCAAGTTAAATGTTGGCTTAACTCCATATAGATTGTCAATTAATTGATAATAATCATAAGCATTGCAATCCTCTGAGATAACACGCAAATAAGTTTCATCAACAACAGTAAGTGTACCGTAAATTATACTCTTATCATATCTATCAAATTGACTAGCCATTAACTCTCCATATCTTAACAAGCCTACTTTAGCATTTGTACTAACAGTATAATTTGTCATGTCAACAGTATTATACTTGGCAAGTTTATATGAGGTACCTGCTTCTACTTTTCCTAAATACCATGTGGTACTATCTTCTATCATATTAATTTGCGTATTTGTAAAATATCCACTAGTAGGATTTAAGTAACTATTATTTAGAAAATTACCAACTTCAGTATTAGTTGAATATTGCATTCCATCTTCATAACTTAATGTTTCAAATTCTCCATTACTTTTTAAAGGCTCGGCAGTAGTTACTTTTGTTAATCCTGGAGTCTCATGACTTACTATTCTATACAAACTATTTTCACCTGTTCCAAATTTTATATATTCTCCACTATATCTGGTATTTAATAATGTTCCTGATAGATTACTATCATTATCACCTTTTAAGCGATATGGATCATCTTTAGTACCACTACCACTTGCCACTTTTACATCTTTTTTAATATTTATAACAGGTCTAATACCAAATGATGAACGTGGGGTATGGAGAGTTTCTGTTTCACCATTTCTATTAACAGTATACATATTATTACCATTAGATGTTAAGGTCCACCAATTAAGTCCATTATTCAAATAACCTTTTTCATAAGTAGTGCCTGTATAACTTTTTATATATTCGTAAATGTTTAAAAGTCCTATAGCATCTGTTACTATTGTGGTTTTAGGGGGCTTAGTGGTATCCGTAATAATTGTAGCATTCCACTTACTATCTGTTTTTATAAAATTCTTATAATCTCTTAAATTACCTAAAAATCCATCTACTGTTGTATCATTTAACCAATCTTCCATATAACTTCCTGCAAAAGCAGTATTAGAAGTGGTGTTATATGCAATAGAAGATATACACCATTCTGTAACCATTTTTACACTTTTATCACTTGTATCTATAGATACTGCTCTCCACAACTTTCCACTATACCAAATATAATTATTAGGATTTTCTCCAGTTATAAAGGTCTGCTCACTATCTTCATAATTTAAATTATTAGTCTTATCTGATAATAATTTGTTACTTAGAGCAATAGAATATTCAGTAAATAAATATCCATTATCTGGTAGTTCTAAATCATTATAATCTAGTCCTACACTTACGCCTAGATTTATAGTTATCTCTTCATCTGTTATATTACTTACTCTTATTATATAAGTATTACTACTTCCACTTGTTCCATCTTTCTCTAAATTTACACCTGTTTCTACTGGTGTTATATTATAACCATTTTCTTCAATATAACCTGTATCCACTCCTTCTTTTAGATTACCTAAATAATAGAAGTTAAATCTGGCTTTTCTATTATTAGGATTTGATAAAGTTACAATAAACTTTTTTGTTATACCACTAGGCACTACTAGTTTATTACTTTCTTCCCCATCTACTTCTAACTTATATGTTAAGTTACCTGTCACGATACTTATGGCATTACTCTTTTCTTTACTTACTGTAAACATAGCATAGGAAAAGTATACTCCTACTAATAATAATGTTATTATAATCATTACTATCATATATATCTTACTAAAACTTGTTTCTAATAATAATTTCTTCATAATTACCTCACTTTCATTATTACACACAAAAAAGAATAGAATCATCCTCTATTCTTTTAAGCCACAATGAAAGAAAGTAACTAAATTACTATTAAACTGCCCCCCCCCAGGTAACATATTGTAAACGGATACTAGTGTTTATCTTTCTCATTTTTCTACCTTCTTTCTTTCTATTTATTAATTTCTTCTACTGGTAATATTATACCAAGTTCTCCTTTAGTTTCTCTAGCTTTTTGCCAACAAGATCCTATATTCATACCTCCATCTGGTAACCATGCCATTATTAGATTAACTAAGGTAGGTAATAAGAATACTATAATTGCTGCTGCAATCTGTGATATTAGTTTTCTAATAAAATGCTTTTGATCTGGGTCTGTTATAACTTTAACAATAGTCCAGATTAAACTAAATATTAAAATAATTGGAACTGCTATACATATAATATTAAAAGCTGTTTGGGTAAGTGATAAAATGTTTGCTAGAGCATAATCACTACATGCATCCGCGGTCGCCAAAATAAACATAATTACACACCTCCTTTAACCTTTTTCTCAGATACTGCAATACCATCTCCAATTTCATATATTGTTGTATTGTAGTTTTCATTTTCTTTTAGAAATGTTATATAGTCTTTTATCTTCCTAACTATTCCTCTTACATTTCTACTCTTTATTTCTTTTTCATTCTTTTTAACTAAGCCATGAAAGTACATATTATCTGTAATAATAAAACCACCTTCATTAAGATTTCTTTCAAATAATTCAAAGAATTTAATATTCTGAGCTTTCGCAGCATCTATAAATATTAAATCATACTTTTCATTTATTTTTGTTTTTAAAGCATCATTAAATATTAAGGTAATTCTATTTTCTAGATTTAATTTCTTTATATTCTTTATAGCTTCTAAATATCTTTCTTCATCTCTCTCTATAGTTGTAACTTTTAAAGTAGGACTACATAAACTCATCATGATAGCGGAATATCCTATCGCTGTACCTATTTCTAAAACATTTTTTATTTGATGTTTTATAATAAAAGTAGTTAAGAAGTCTATTCCCTCAGGTTGCATAATAGGCACTTTATTTTCTTTAGCATATTCTCTTATTTCTTTTATCATCATATAGTTATTGTTTACCATATCCAATCACCATTTTCTTTTAATTCTTGTACTTTCGCTTCATGTTCACTGGCACTTTTTGTAAAATAAACATTTCTATTCTTATCAGCGACAAAATATAAATAATCACTAGTTTCAGGATTAAGAGCAGCTTTAATACTTGATAGTGAAGGATTACATATTGGTCCTACTGGAAGTCGTCCTGCCATTTCACTACTTCTAGTATTATAAGGATTATAAGTATTAAACATCTCACTAGTAAGGTCAGAGTCCATATCTTCGTTAAAAGCATAATATGTAGTAACATCACTACCTAAATTCATACCTTGTTCTAATCTATTATTAAAAACGCTAATTATAAGACGTCTATCCTCATCTTTAACTCCTTCTAACTCAGCGATACTTGCTAAAGTTAAAATACTATGGACATTAAGATTAGATAACTCTTCTCTATATGGCTCTAGTTTTTCTTCTTCTTCATCTAAAAGAGTTCTTATTATCTCTTCACTTGTTAAATTATCTTTACTAAATTCATAAGTATCTGGGAATAAATATCCTTCTAATGGATAATATAACTCCTCATTTAAAACATCTTCTGTTATAAACCAATATTCACCCATTAAAGTGTTAAGAAAGTTAACATCTTTTACTTTATTAATAAAGTCTTCTTTAGTAATATTAGTATTTTTTTCAATTAAAGTAGCATAGTCACTAATAGTTTCTCCTTCTTTAAAAGTTATTCTAACAACATTTTTATTAGCAGTTCCTTTTTCTAAAGATGCAACTATTTCATCTAAACTCATACTCTTAGTTAAAAGGTATGTAGATGCTTTAAGACTACCTATATTATTTAGCCTTAGATAGACTTTAAAGAAAAGTTCATTTCTAATTAATCCTTTATCTTTTAAAGTTTTAGCAATATTATCTGTACTCATTCCTTCTGGTATTACGACTTCAATATCTGCTTTACTACTACTATCAATAGGACTCATATTATATTGATAGAAGATAAAACTAATAATTAATAATAAGCCAATAATACCAAGTATTAAAGCTAATATACGTGTTTTCTTCATACTGCCAATCCCCTTAATTATTATGCAGCACTACTATCTTCACTACTGCTATCAGCTTGTTTTTTAACTTCTTCTTGAATTGTTTCAAGAATTTTTTCAATAACTTGCCATTCTTTTTCTGTTTCAATAGGATCTAATTTAGTAGAATCAGTTCCTGGGTAATATACACTGGCATAGACTTGAACATTACCAGCATCATCAGTACTATTATCTGTATAAACTATATAACTTTTATTAGTCTCTTCATTATCAAATGTAAATAAAACATCATAAATTGTTTCTTTACCATATTCATCTTTTAACTTAAATTGATTTTTTCCATCCATATTATTTTCTCCTTTGATCTAAAAATGATTGTAATATAATTGTAGCAGCTACTTTATCTATAACTTTCTTTCTTTTTTTTCTACTAGTATCTCCTTTTATTAGAATAGCTTCAGCACTCTTAGTAGTTAATCTTTCATCTTCTAAATATATAGGAATATTAAGATTAGACTCTAAGAATTCTTTAAACTTAAGAGTAGCTTTCGCTCTATCTCCTAAAGTATTGTTCATATTCTTAGGTAGACCTAAAACAATGGCTTCAACATCAAGTGTTTCTATAATAGTTTTTAAGTCATCTAGACAGTCTTTAGGATTATTATCATGATGTAGTACTTTATAAGATGATGCAATTAAACCTGTTTTATCACTAATAGCAAGGCCAATAGTTTTAGTCCCTAAATCTAGTCCTAAATATCTCATTATTTATTTAACATACTAGTAAGTAGGACTTCAACTATCTTACTTCTATCTATGGTTTTTATTTTACTTCTAGCATCTTGATAACTTGAAATATAGCCTAAGTCTCCACTTATTAAGTAACCAACTATCTGGTCTATAGGATTATAACCTCTTTCTTTTAGAGAATTATATACTTCAAGTAAAGTTTTATGAACTTTAGCTTGATCATTACTAACTAGTTTAAATAATCTTGTTTTATCATCCATATTATCACCTCACTACAATTACTAAAATAAGTTTAGCATTTTTTTTAAGTAAGTTCAAGCAGTTTATTTAAGTAAAACACATTAATACTCACCCACTAACTTAGCATGTACTACAAGTCTACCTGTATTATCAGTATTACATGTAGATAAAGTTATTATTTTAGAGTTTTTATCTAATGTTTCATTAATATTATAAATACTCCTACTTTTTAAAGTATTTAAGAAATTAATATAAGCATTCTCACTAACAAAACTTGTTGTTAAGTAGTAAACTTCAGGATCTATTTCATAGACAGAAAAGATATTAAAGGTATAAGTTTTATCTTTTGTAATTAACATTATTTGATTAGTATTATTTTGATAATATGACTCATTAAAAAGCTTATCTAAAGGTCCAAACATAGTATTATCTAGTCTATGATGCCCATAAATAATAGTGTTAAGAGATAAATTATCAAACGTATTACGATAATCAGCAAAAATAGAACCTTTTATTGAATAATTATGATTAAAATCATGATCTAAGTAATAATCATTATTATCTGTCTGAACAACAGGATAACTTATATTAGTTCCTTTTACTATTATGTAAGCGACAGTATCTGAATTAGTAGAGATTAGACTATCAAAATCAACATTTGCGTTATAAGTAGTACTATTTTCTTGTCCTCCACTATTTTCATTAGTAGTATCATTATCAATTGTACTTACATTTTGATATGTAAATATTTTTACTTTATTAGATTGTTCAAACGAACTTTTAGGAACAAATATATTTACTAAAGAAATAATTGTTACTATATAGAGAGTTACTAATAATAGACTTTCAGGTGAATCTTTTTGTCTTTCAAAAAACTTTTGGATCTTAGTATCTTTCTTTCTAGTAAAAATATATATAATTTTATTAATTATGGTACAGATAAAAAGCTGTAAATTACTAATAGTTAAAGAAAAGCCTACCATAGCATAATGAATAGGTAAAAATATTTTTTTTAATAGTTTCATTATGCATCACCCTTTCTATTATTAAGTATAACAAAAATAGATGGATTTTACCATCTATTCTGAAACACAGATTTTACCATCTATTCTGAAACACTTTCAAATTGTGAGTTGTATAGTTCGGCATAGAAACCATTTTTCTTAAGTAATTCATCATGAGTTCCTTGTTCTACAATATCGCCATCTTTCATTACTAATATAAGGTTAGCATTTTTTATAGTAGAAAGTCTATGAGCGATAACAAAGCTTGTTCTACCTTCCATTAAGTTATCCATAGCTTGTTGGATTAATTGTTCCATTCTGGTATCTACACTACTTGTCGCTTCATCCAAAATCAAGATTTTAGGGTCTTTAAGGATAACTCTGGCAATAGTTAATAACTGTTTTTGACCAGCAGATACGTTATCACTTTCTTCATTTAGAACCATATCATAACCTTCTGGCATTGTTCTAATAAAGTGATCAACGTGACTTGCAATCGCTGCATCATATACCGCTTCATCACTTGCATTTAAGTTACCATAACGAATATTTTCTTTAATGGTATCACTATAAAGCCATGTATCTTGTAAAACCATACCAAAGAGACTTCTTAAGTCATCACGTTTCATATCTCTAATATCAACTCCATCTATCTTAATAGAACCAGAGTTAACATCATAAAACCTCATTAGTAGTTTAACAATAGTTGTCTTACCAGCTCCTGTTGGTCCAACAATGGCAATCTTTTGTCCTTTGTGCATCTTAGCACTAAAGTCATTGATAATGATTTTATTTTTATTATAACCAAACTTAACATCTTCAAAAGTTACAGTATTGCCCATTTTATCTAAGTCATAAGTAACTTTCTTAACATCAGGTACTTCTTCTTTTTCTTCTAAGAATTCAAAGACTCTTTCTGCAGATGCTACCATTGACTGAATCATATTACCTATTTGAGCAATTTGGGCAAGTGGATTCATAAAGTTTCTGATATACTGAGTAAATGATAAGATATCTCCGACCTCTATTTTATTTTGGATAACTAAATATCCACCTAAAATAGATATTAAAACATAACCAATATTACCAATAAAATTCATAATTGGATGCATCATACCAGAGAAAAATTGTGACTTCCATGCTGAATTATATAATTTCTCATTAGTTTTACTAAAATCTTCTATAGTCTTTTCTTCACCATTAAATAATTTAATAACAGTGTGTCCTGAATAAGATTCTTCAATTGTACCATTGATATTTCCTAAATACTTTTGTTGATTTAAAAAGTATTTTTGAGAATGCTTCATAATAAAACTCATCATAAATAAAGCGATAGGGACAATTACTAGAGTTACTAAAGTCATTAGAGGACTTATTGTTAACATCATTACTATTACACCTATTAAAGTTGTAACAGAAGTTAATATCTGTGATATAGATTGATCTAAACTTTGTGATAAAGTATCGACATCATTTGTAACTCTTGATAATATTTCTCCTGTTGTTTTACTTTCAAAATAAGAAAGAGGTAATTTATGCATTTTATGAGATATCTCTTCTCTTAAATTAAAAGTAACTTTTTGGTTTACACCACTCATAATGAAAGCTTGTAAATATTGAAATATGGCGCTTATTATATATAATGATAAGAGAGTTAAAAGAATAGTTCCTACTTTAGAAAAATCTATACCATTAGTAGTACCTGTTACTTTACCAACAAGGCCATTAAATATCTCTGTAGTTGCTTGTCCTGATATTTTAGGACCAATTATTGAGAAGACTGCACTACAAATAGCAAAGATAATAACAAAGATTAAACTTATTTTATAATTACTTAAATATTTAAGTAATTTCTTTAAAGTACCTTTAAAGTCTTTAGCTTTTGCAGTTGTTCCCATTCCCATTCTTCCACTAGGCATTTTCTAACTCCTCCTTTGTAAGTTGAGACTCTGCTATTTCACGATATACAGAGCAATTTTTAAGTAAGTCTTTATGAGTACCAATACCAACTACTTTACCTTCATCAAGTACTACTATTTGATCTGCTTTTAATATTGTATTAATACGTTGAGCGACAATAAAGATAGTTGAGTTTTTAGCATATTCATATAAGGCTTTACGAAGTTCAAAATCAGTCTTAAAGTCAAGGGCAGAGAAACTATCATCAAAGATATAAATCTCTGGATCTTTAGCAATAGCACGAGCGATAGAAAGTCTTTGCTTTTGTCCACCAGATACGTTTGTACCTCCTTGACTAATTGGGCTCTTATAACCTTCCTTTTTAGCTAGAATAAATTCTTCTGCTTGGGCGATACGTGCTGCTTCTATCATTTTCTCATCAGGCATATCTTCATTACTATATTTAATATTAGACTCTATGGTACCTGAAAATAATACTCCTTTTTGAGGAACATAACCAATTTTATCATGTAAATCACTCTGTTTAACATCTTTAACATTTATACCATCAACTAATATTTCTCCTTTAGTAACATCATATAGTCTTGGTATTAAGTTAATTAAAGTACTTTTACCACTACCAGTAGAACCAATAAAAGCTGTAGTTGTTCCTGGTTTTGCTGTAAATGTTACATCTGTAATAACATCCTCATCACTATCAGGATATCTAAAACTAACATTTTTAAACTCAACAAGTCCTTTAATTCTCTTACTAAATGTTTTAGGTTTCTCTGGGTCTTTTATAGACTCATCTGTCTCTAATACTTCCATGATACGATTTGCAGATACATTGGCACGTGGTAACATAATAGAAAACATTGATATCATCAAGAATGACATAATTATTTGCATTGAGTACTGGATAAATGCTAACATATCTCCTACTTGTAATAAGCCAGAATCTATTTTATGAGCTCCTATCCAAATAATTAGAACAACAATACCATTCATAATAAACATCATACCAGGCATCATTAAGTTCATTACTCTATTAACAAATAGGTTTGTTTTCTTTAAGTTAGTATTCGCAACGCTGAATCTTTCTTCTTCATATTTTTGATTAGAGAAAGCTCTAATAACAGGAATACCAGTAATAATTTCTCTTGTTACTTGGTTTAATTTATCAATAAGTTTTTGTACTCTCTTAAACTTAGGCATAGATAATGCAAATAAAGTAAATATTAATGTTAAGACACAAACTATTCCTAACCATATAATATAAGTCATTGATGGAGCGGTTTCAAATACTTTTCTAACTGCACCAAAAGCAATTATAGGGGCATAGATAAATAGTCTTAATGTCATAATAATCATCATTTGTACTTGTTGAATATCATTAGTACTTCTAGTAATTAATGATGAGATACCAAAGTTTTTATATTCGGCTGTACCAAAGTTTAAGACTTTTGTAAATTCTTTCTTTCTAACTCTCTTAGATAGACCTGAACCAACTCTAGCACCTAATAGAACTGTAAGAATTGTTGATGCTACACTTATTAGAGATAGTCCTAACATCTTAAGGCCTGTAATTATAATGTAATTAGTTTGAATAGCATCAGTATCAAGTCCTACTTCGACATATTCTAACTTGATAGCAGAAACAGCACTTTGACTTATAATGCTATCTGGCATTGAAGAAAATTGTTTATTAATAGATTTTCTCATATCATTAAGTTCAGTGGCTGGTAACATTTTAATGATATCGATTATAGTCATATTTTGCATAGACTCTGGCATATCTTTTTTAATCTCATTTTGAATGTTAACCGCTTCACTCTCTTTACTTGTTAACATATAATCAACTAGTATTGCTTTCTCCAAGTCACTGTTAGATTTATCTTCATCTTTAATGACATAGACTGGCTCTTCATCTAAAATATCATAGTCATGTTCATCACTTTTCTTAGTGATTAACTCATAATTAGATAAAATCTCTTTTTTGTCTTTATCACTTACAAAAAGTAAAATCTCGTCTAACTTAGATTTTCTAACTACTTTAGGATTAACTTCTTCTATACCACCTTGTTGTACTCCTACATTAATAATATTAGAAGTATACTGAGGTATAGTTAAATCACAGTTCGCTTGAACTATTAACAGTAAAATAATTAGAATAACTGATAAAATATTATCTTTTAAATATCTAAATATCTTTAACATAAATCATACTCCTCCTATTTCTTTTCTATACTGCATCCATATTTTAAGATATCAAGTTGTTCATAATAGTCTTTTAATATTTTCTTATCAAGGCTATCCTTTTTTAACAACTTAAATAACGTGACCATCAAAAGATGCATATTAATGGCAAAAATTACTTCAATATGACGTCTAGCATTATCATTAAGTAATTCTAAATTAATGTTAGGAATAAGTTCTTTTAAGAGTCTCTTATCACGAAAACCAAAGGTTCTTTTAGACTCTTCCATAATAGTGACATTTTCTAAAGATTTCTTAAAGAAGTTAATATTATTATTTTTAAAGGAATTATAACTTTCTTCAATGTTATCTTGAAACATCTTAAAAAGGTCTCCTTTATTTTTTATTAAGTCTTTCTTCATATTATTACTGAGTATTTCCCCATATTGTTCTAAAAGATAGAAATACAAGTCTTTTTTATCTTCAAAATACATATAGAAACTTCCTCTAGAAATACCTGCTTCTTTAATAATTCTATTAATAGAGGCATCATTAAAATTATTAAGGGAAAACTCTTTAAAACTAGCATCTATTAGTTTTTTCTTCTTTTCATCATTTAACCTTAAGAATGTATCACTAGGCATTAGACTCCCTCCTAACAGTCACTATATCATTATATGTGACAACTTGTCACATGTCAACAAAAAAATAAAAAAAGTAAGTAAAATTACCTACTTATGTGATTGATTTTTTTAAATACTTTTTCACTTTCACTTATTCCTTTAACAACTCTTGCATTCATTTCCATCAATATATTTAGAGGAATCTCTTTTTCTCTTTCTAAATATTCCTCTAAATTCTGTAAAATAATAAATTGTCCTATAATAATAGATAAATTTTCATCAGTAATATTATTAAGAGTAAAAGATGCTTCTTTAGACACCGTTCTATAACTTCCTTGTAATGTACGATAGCAATTATGACTTACATCTAATCTAGATATATGGCAAATAGTGTTCTTTTCACCAATTTTAGAAGCCATTCCTATCATTAATAATGCCTTACGAGCTTCATCTTCTGGAATAGTCTCTTTATTATTAAAATATTCATCTATTTTAGATATCTGTTTTAATAAAACTTCTTTACTATTAACACTATTAACTTTTTCTTTATTCATTATTTAATCCTCCTTTTACGGTATTTTATCTCATATGTCTTTTTATTATTTTTTTAAACTTTTTGTGATTTCTTATTACTTCAAACTTGATCTGAGTTGTATAAAGGCTATACCACCCATTATTATTGTGAAGCAATTTTTGTTCTAAATCTTGAATAGTATTATATTGATTTATAACAATTTGTAGAGTATCTAATGTTAAATCATCTAAAGCCGGTTCTATTTCTTCTGATATTTTTCCATATTCATACTCATCCCCCATTAAAGGTTCTTATATTATACACCATTTCTTAAAAAAATGCAATAAAAAAGTCCAAAGAAACGTTTTGGATCTACGATAAAACCTATACTTATGTACAGGTGGGTGTATATAGTCAGTTCTTAGGATCCCTAACCAATGGAAAGGTCTTCAACACGAACGTAACAATCATCAATACTCCCTTATCGTCTCTTTAGTCGGTTTTATACTGAGTCATCCGCTTCGTTTTCTTTAGACATTTATAGTATAGCACAGTTATTTTAAATTATTCAATATTTTCTAATGCTTTTGTAAAATTTTCAATCAAGTGAGATACAGTAGCACATCCCATAAAAGCGACTACTCCATCTTTATCTTTTAAAACTTTACTAACAGTATCATCATCTACAAGTTCACTACCAGGAATTAGTTCAATTATATCTTCTGATTTAATAGGTGGATAGTCTTTAGGATCTTCTCTATCACATTTAATTGGGGTTAAATATACTTTATCTGCAACTTTTAGGGCATCAGCAAATTCTTTTTTAAAGCGTGATGTTCTAGAATAAGTATTAGGACGAAAGACAACTGTTAATTTCTTATCAGGATATTTTTGCCTAATCGCTTCAAGGGTAACTTTAACTTCAGTTGGATGGTGAGCATAGTCATCTACGATGATAGTATCTCCTACTTTTGTTTCTGCAAAACGTCTATTAGCATTTTTAAAAGTCGGTAATAACTCTTTAATCTTTTCTTTGCTAACCCCTTCATCTAAGGCAGAAATAATAGATGCTACAGTATTCATAACCATATGATGTCCATATAATGGAACAGTAAAAGTATCTATTAGTTCATCTTTTTTATATAAAGTAAAAGTTGAACCAGTAGTCTCTAACTTAATATCTTTAATAATATAGTCATTAGATTCATCTTCACCATAGAATACTACTTTATTTTTAAAGTTTATCTTTCTAATATTTAAATCATCACCATTAGCAATAACAGTCTCTGCTTTATTGGCAAATTCTTCAAATGTTTTAATAGTATCTTCTATATCTTTATATATTTCAGTATGTTCAAGTTCAATACAAGTAATAATAACTTTTTTTGGATGATAGGCAAGAAAATGACGATTAAACTCATCAGATTCTATTACTAATAATCTATTTTTCATATCAATATGACCAGTTCCATCACCTATAAAATAATTACAGCCAATGGTATTTTCAAATAGATGTTTTAATAAAGATGTAGTTGTTGTCTTACCATGTGTTCCACTTACTGAAATAGTATCAAATTCTTTAGTTATCTCCCCTACCACTTCATTATAGGGCTTAAAAGTTAAACCTAACTCTTTTACTCTTTTCATCTCAGGATGTTCATCACTAAAAGCACGAGATGCAGTTACAATAGTATCTTTATCTATAGAGTGATTTCCATCATAAAAAATCTTTATACCTCTTTTTTCTAGTCCCTTTTGAGTAAACTTATAATCTTTCGCATCATCGTAACCTGATACCTCATTTCCCATATCATATAACATCTGAGCTAAAGTACTCATACCTGTTCCTTTTATTCCAATACAATAATATTTCATAAGACTTCCTTCTTTCTTTATTTATTATACCTTATGTTATATAGATTTTCAAATATACTTGAATTTATTATATATTTATGATACTAT
>DVHC01000008.1 GCA_018712385.1 Candidatus Onthousia excrementipullorum
GAATATATTGAAAATCAAAAGGATGGAATAGAAGATATATTTGTAAATGATGACAATAGTATGCTTTAGCATAGAAGGAGTTCCAGTCCTCACATCAAACCCTGTACTTTCAGTGCAGGGTGGTTGATAAAAAATTAAAATAGACATTTGTTAATTTTTTCCAATTGACTAAAATCACTTTTCACGAATAAATGTTCGTGGTAAAATAATAGTGGTGAGTTAAATGGAAAAGGTATATTGCTGTATTGATTTAAAGAGTTTTTATGCATCTGTAGAATGTGTAGAAAGAGGACTTAATCCTTTGAAAACTAATCTTGTTGTTGCCGATAAATCTAGAACAGAAAAGACAATCTGTTTAGCAGTAAGTCCAGCATTAAAACAGTATGGTATAGGAGGAAGAGCGAGGCTTTTTGAAGTTTTAAGTAAAATTAAAGAGATTAATAAGATAAGAAGAAAAGATAATGGTTATAAAAAGTTTACTGGTAAATCTGTTAATGATGATATCTTAAAGAACGATAAGACTAAAGAATTAGATTTAATCATCGCTCCTCCTAGAATGGCTCATTACATTGATTATTCTGCTAAGATATATAATATCTATTTAAAATATATTGCTAAAGAAGATATATTTGTCTATTCTATAGATGAAGTTTTTATGGATATAACTAATTACTTAAAATACTATAAATTATCTCCTAAAGACTTAATAACTAAAATAATTAAAGATGTTTATGATACAACAGGTATTACAGCGACTGCTGGAATTGGCACTAACTTATTTCTTGCTAAAGTTGCGATGGATGTAGTAGCAAAACATATTACACCTAATCTTTTTGGAGTAAGAATTGCAGAACTAAATGAGATGTCTTATAGAAAAATGATATGGAATCATTTGCCTATTACAGATATTTGGAGAGTAGGTAAAGGTATTTCTAAAAGACTAGAAGAGTATGGTATGTATACAATGGGTGATGTTGCAAGATGTTCTATTAATAATGAAGACTTACTATATAAGTTATTTGGTGTTAATGCTGAACTTTTAATAGACCATGCTTGGGGTTATGAACCATGTACAATAGAATCTATAAAAAACTATAAGCCTCTTGCAAAAAGTATAAGTAGTGGCCAAGTTTTACAGTGTCCATATGATTATAATAAAACAAAGTTAATAGTAAGAGAAATGGCTGATTTACTAGCTTTAGACCTTGTTTCAAAAAAATTAGTAACAGAACAGTTAGTTTTAACTATTGGTTATGATATAGATAATATTACTGATGATTATAATGGAGAAATTACAATAGACCATTATGGACGTGCTATACCTAAGTCTAGCCATGGAACTATTAACTTAGATTATAAAACATCTTCATCTAAAATAATTATTGAAGCGATGATTAAATTATTTGAAAGAATAATAAATCCTAAATTATTAGTTAGAAGAGTTAATATGTGTGCAACTAAGTTAGCAAGTGAAGAAGATGAAAAATGTAAAGTAAGATATAGGCAATTAGATTTATTTTCCTCTTTAGAAGAAAAAGATAATAAGTTGGATTATAATAGAGAAGCTTTAAAAGAAGAGAACAATCTTCAAAATGCTATGTTAAAGATAAAAGAGAAGTATGGTAAAAATGCTATTTTGAAAGGTATGGATTTAGAAGATGGGGCGACAACAATGGATAGAAATAGACAGATAGGAGGACATCATGAGTAATTATGACGATATAATAAACATGCCTCATCATGTATCTAAAATAAGAAAGCCCATGTCTATACAAAATAGGTCAGCACAGTTTGCTCCTTTTTCTGCTTTAACTACTTATGATGAGAAGGTAAGAGAAGTTGCAAGAGAAACATCCAGAAAAATAGAACTAGATGAGGATATAAAATTAATGTTAAATGATAAGTTATCGTTTATAAAAAATAATATTAGATTAAGACCAAGGGTAACAATTACTTATTTTGTTAAAGATACAAGGAAAGAAAAGAGAGGCAGTTATAAAACTATAACTTTAAATGTTAAGAGTGTTGATGAAGTGTATAAAAGAATTATTTTAGTAGATAATACTATAATATCTTTTGATAACATAGTAAGTATAGAAAGTTAAGTGTTATTAATTTTCAAAAGTTGTTAAAATGAATTTATAATTTCGTGTAATGTTACTATTTATTGACAAGTATTAATTATTAATCTATAATAATCACTAATTTAGGGGGATACTATGAAATATATTATACAAATTGGAACTTTATATGATAATTATCATGAAATGAATTTTGGTTATGTTGGTATTGATTTAAATACAGGAGAAAAACATTATTATTCTAATTATGATAGTAAAGGTAATTGGTCTTTTAGAAGTATAACTGAATTTGATATAGATAATAAGGAAAAATTAAATCGCTTTTTACAATCAAACTTATATCATTGTTATTATAATAAAGATGGTAGTGAAAAAATTCCAGAAGAAGTAAAATCTCTAGCATATCAAATGATTGATAAGCATTTAATTTACAATAAACAAAATGGTTATCCAACAGATGATTTAGAGAAAAACTTAAACAATTTATCTTTTAAATATGTAAGTAATATTTCTTTGTTTGGGGATTTAGGTTTTTCTGGTAGATATATACCAGTAAAGAATACTATTGAAATGCCAATAACTAATATTGAATGGCAAAGATATGGAGAAGATGAAATAAAGGAAACAGAAGATATATTACTTCATGAGGCAGGTCATTTAAAAGTATCTAACTATTCATTAGATATTAAAAATAAAGAATTAAAGGTTAGGACAGGATTTTATACTTCAATAGTTAAAGTAGAACCTGTAATGTTAAGTAATGGTGATATATTTTTAAAATTTAAAGGAACTTATGATTTATACAAAAGAGATGAAGATAGAATTTTAGAAGAAGTTATGAATGATTTTGATTGTAAAGAAATAAACCCTAATTTTGTTCCTACATATCCTAATGTTGGTCATATATTAAATGATTTATGTGATGGCAGATTACAGAAAGCAAGATATTATGATGATGGAATAGAAGAGTTATATGATAGTTTAAATAGATTAGTTAAAAGTAGAGATTTAGTTAATGAATTACTATTAAGTATAGTTGAAACTAATAGGTCTTTTGAAGATAATTATGAGGAGACTGAAGCTCATATGATGAAATTATTAAAAAGATATCAACAAGTAAAGAAAAATAAATAACTTACTTTATAATTTTTTTAATAGTAATGAAGAAATGTATCATAAACAAGCAAATTAGAAAAGATTATACATATAAAAAGTCTAGCTTTATTTTTAAAGTTAGACTTTTTAGAAATACAAGTACTTAAATCCTAAACTTTTATAAACCTCTGATGCTCTAGGAAGATTTAAGAGATTTGCAAATATTAGATTATAAAGTTCATCAAATATAAAGATAGCACAGACTGTATAACTTAATATTAAAAATGTTTTCCTAGGCATCTTTTTCGCTAAATAAAAACAAAGTGGTACTATTAAATACATTAATAATAAAGCTGATATACCAAAGACTAAAACACTTCTTAGACATACATAACCATTAATATTACCAAAGCTTAATATTTCATTAGTATAATCCCAACATTTTATATGCATGATATGTTCCATAAAGGCTCCACCTATATATTCAAGTATTCCAGTAGATATCATACTTACTATAAAAACAAAGAGAGGATTTTTTCTTTTTTTATAAGTTAAGACATATATTAAAATAGCACCCATAGCATAAATATTTATCCAAGGTAAAAAATTACCACCACGCCAGTATATTTCTTTCATACCACTATTAAAATAATAAAATACTACTTCATATAACCAACCAAACATCCCGGATATTACTATTATTAAACAAAATATTCCTAACATAGTTTTTTTATCAAAATTATGATCTTTATTTAAATAATCTTTATACTTCTTCATGACTCTTAACTCCTTTAATACTTATAGTTTAGCAAAAAAAGAGATGTATTTAAATATTTTATCAAGATAATGACATAATTAGACGTTTTACATAAACTATTATTGGAGTTGATTTTATGTATAAATTGCCTATATTACCTTATTTATTTCAAGATTTAGAGCCATATATTGATACTCATACAATGGGATTACATTATCATAAACATGAACAGAATTATTTGAATAAATTAAATGAATTGTTAGTAAAAAATAATTTTGATTATCGTTATGGTATAAATGAATTATACTATCATTTAGATGAATTTAATGAAAGTGATAGAGTAGATATTCTATATAATTTAGGTGGTGTCTTAAATCATAGCTTATACTGGAAGAGTATGAGTCCTAATAGAATTTTACCAAGTGGAAAATTAAAAGAAGATATAGATAAGAAATATGGAAGTATTGATAAATTCTTTTTAGAGTTTAAAAATAAAGCCATGAGTTTAAAGGGGGCAGGTTATACTTTCTTAGTAGTAACAAGTGATGGTTCTCTAGATATTATAAATTTATCTAATCAAGAACTACCACAGTCTTTTGGTTATATTCCACTACTAAATATGGATATGTGGGAACATGCTTATTATTTAAATTATAAGAATGAAAAAGGAAACTATATAGATAATTTCTTGATAATTGCAGATTTTACTAACGCTAATAAACTTTATAATAATTTGATGAAGTAGGTAATTGAGTGATAATTTAATCACTCTTTTTTAGTAAAATATTTTTTTCTGCTAATAATATAAGTGTAAAGTTAATCTCTTTTGTTTGTAAGATGTATTAAAATAATTTATACTATTATTAGAGATAGAAAGGTAGTGTATTATGCTTTTAGATATAATAATTTTATTAGTAGGCTTTGTAATAATCATTAAATCATCAGATGTTTTAGTAGATGCAGCTTCCTCTTTAGCTTTAAAGTTAAGAGTCCCTAAGATGTTAATTGCCCTTACTATAGTATCATTTGGAACTTGTGCTCCTGAAGTTGCTATTTCTTTTAGAAGTGTTGCAAGTGGTGATGGAGTAATGGCTTTTGCCAATGTTATAGGTAGTTGTATTGTAAATGTTTTCTTGATTATAGGACTAGCAAGTTTTATAAGACCTATTAAAGTAAGACATGCTACTGTTAAAAAAGAATTGCCTTTACTTTTTATTGTTACAACAGTCTTTTCTATTCTTATGTTAGATGCAGTTTTTAATCCAATGACTTCTAATACTTTTTCAAGACGTGATAGTTTAGTATTAATATTATTATTTTGTATGTTTGTATTTTATTTAGTGGGAATGTTATTTAAAAGAAATAAAAAGGGAGAAGAAGAGGAAAAAGGAAAGTTTTCTATTATAGTATCTTGTCTTTTACTACTTGTTACTATTATTCTAATAATTTATAGTAGTGAAATGATTATAAACTCTGCTAAGTCAATCGCAACTGCTTTAAATATAAGTGAAAAGGCAATTACTATGACTGCTATTGTAATAGGAACAAGCTTACCTGAGATGATTATGACTGTAACTAGTGCTAGAAAAGGTGAGTTTGATATGGCTATTGGAAATATTATTGGTACTAATATCTTTAATATATGTATAGTTTTAGGACTACCTATTCTTATTTTTGGTAATATTGTTCTAGAAGGTTTTGGCTTTATTGATATCCTTGCAGTATTCTTATCATCATTCCTTTTATTTGTCTTTGCAAGAAGTGAAAGAGAAGTTAGTAAAAAAGAAGGAATTACAATGCTTTTAGTATTTGTCCTTTATTATGTATATATGTTATTCTTTTAGTCTATTAAATGGAGGTGCTACAAAATGGAAAAAAATGAAGTAATAGATGCAATAAGACTTTTAAGAAAATATAATACAGAGACTAATAGAATAGAGGCTAAGAGTGCTCTATTAGGATTCCCTAAAAAGTGTTATGATACAATATCTAGTTTTTCTAATAAATATGGTGGCATTATTATTTTTGGCTTAAGTGAAGATGATAATTTTAAAACAGAAGGGGTTTATGATATAAATGATTTACAGAAACAGATAACTTCTTTATGTAGTGATGCTATGGTTCCTAGGGTTAGAACGGATATATTACCACTTGAGTTTGAAGGTAAGAATATTCTTGCTGTAAAAATAGAAGAATTAAGGCAAAATAAAAAGCCTTGTTATTATAAACCTAAAGGCTTAAAAGCAGGTTCTTATACAAGAGAAGGCGATAGAGATGAGTTATTAACTGATTATGAAATTTATGCTTTTGAAAGTTATAATGATCATATTTTTGAAGATACCAGACCTACTAAAAAATCTAGTATTGAAGATTTAAATGAGGAAAGTTTAAAAGAATATCTTAATAAAATAAGAGAATTAAAACCCAACTTTTCTAAAAATAGCTATGAAAAAAATTTAAAACTATGTGGTATAGTTGATAGCGATAATAATAAAACATATCCAACACTTGCAGGAACACTTATTTTTGGTGATTATCCACAAAGTTTTTATCCTCAATTGTTTGTCGCTTGTTCTGTCATACCAGGGACAAAATTAGGTGATGTTGGTCCTTTAGGTGAAAGATTTATTGATAACCAAAGAGTAGAGGGGACTATAGAAGAGATGCTTGATGGTACTATGAGATTTTTAAGAAGAAATATGAAGACTAGAGTAATAATAGATTCTAATGGTAAAAGAGAAAATAGAACTGATATCCTTTAGAAGCTTTAAGAGAAGCGGTTGCTAATGCTTTAATACATAGAGATTATAGCAAAGAAACTGAAAGTGCCTTTATTTCTGTTTATATGTATGAAGATAGAGTAGAGATTTTAAATCCTGGAGCATTATATGGAACTAATAAACTAGAAAAACTTGGAACTGATACTATGATGGAATCAAGAAATCCTACAATAGTTAGAATATTAGAAGAAAAAGGTTCTGTAATAGAAAATAGACATACAGGTATTCCAACTATGAAAAGAGAAATGGCAAAGTATGAATTGCCTGAACCTGAATTTTATGAAGAAAGAGGAAGTTTTAAAGTTATATTTAGAAATAGTATGAATTTTGAACTTGATAATATTAGTGAACAAGTCGGTGGACAACAAAATATAATAAATACTATATATAATATGGAAAGTGATACAGAAAGTGATACACAAAGTGAACAAGTCGGTGCACAAGTAAGTGAACAAGTGTTAGAATTATATAATAAAGTTTTAGATTTTTGTAGAGAACCTAAATCTGCTAAGGAAATTAAAGAATGCTTGAATATTAAATCTAGAAGTTATATAAGTAGAAAAATAATTAATCCATTGATTTTAAATGGCAAACTAGAATATGAGAATAAAAAACATATTAAAGCAAGTAATCAAAGATATATAACTGTAAAAGATAAGAAAAAATAGGAAGTGTAATGATGGAGTACTATGATAAATTAAATTTAGCGATTAAGAATACATTAGAAGATGAAAGATTAAAATATCATTTACAATATTTAGATGAAGTAGTGAAACTTGCTAGTATTATCATAGAAAATACGAAAGATTTAGTTGTAGATGATTATTCTACTAATGTATCATTAGATAATTCTATAGATATAGTTACAAACTTTTTTTCTAAAATAAATGGAGAATATGCCTCAAGATTTTTAAAGCTTTTAAAAGAAAAGGATATCTATAATGGCAAAGCCTGCAATGTAGTAAACTTTAATAAAATAGATTCTCCTAGGATAGATAGAAGTGAGGTAAGAGATGATGGGTCTCTTCATATAGATTATTCTGAAACACTAGCAGATGCTTTTAATATCAGTCATGAGTTTACTCATAAATTTAGTAAACAAAAATATAAAGATAGTACAATAAAACAGTTTTTATGTGAAAGTACTACTCTTACTATAGAGTTTTTATTAGAAGATTATCTTTTAGAAAGTTCTGGTTATGATAAAGACGAAATAAAGATTAGAAAAACTAATAGATTAAAGGAAACTTATGATGATGCTACAGCAGTTATATTTGAACATACCTTATTAAAATTATATAAAGAAAACAATGGTATGTTAAATGAAGAGATTTTGTTAAATTATTTAAATTCTCTTCCTAAGGGCTCAAAACTTTATGAACTTTTTTTCCATAATTCTAAAAGATATCTAGATGATATTGTATCGAAAGGGCATTTACAATTTTCTTATAGACAAAGATATGTAATAGGAGTAGTATTAGCAAGTTACTTTCATGATAGTATAACTAAAGATGAAAGTTATAAAAATAGATTATTTTACTTAATAGAGATATTAGGACATACTGATATGACATCTTTAGATGATTTGAAAGCTTTAGAAAAATTAGAGATACCAGTAGTAGAAGATGGTAACTTTAAAGTTAATGCTAATAATATTGAAAAATTATCTGATTGTTATAAAAAAGAAGTAAATGATGTTTTAGAAGTACAAAAGGAAAATAATCATACAAAATAAAAGTGTCAAATGAGTGACAATCTCTTTAAATTATTCTTTAGTTTTGTTATACTTGAGTAGTAAAGATACGAAAGAGAGTGGTAGTTATGGCAAAAAGAAAGAAAAAGAAGGAAACTAAGAAAGGATTCGCTCATTCAACAGAATTATATGGAGTATTGCTTGTTTTAGCAGCGATACTTGGTATTGGTAGATATGGTCCTGTTGGTAATATGATTGCATCCTTTGCAATATTTCTTGTAGGAGTATTATATAATCCTTTATTAGTGGTTCTTTTAATACTTGGAGCATATTTAATTATAAATAGAAGTTGGCCTAATTTATTTACTACTAAAATGTTAGGTATATATCTTTTATTAATAGGGGTATTAGTTTTAATGCATGAAAACTTTATCTTACAAAATGATAGTAATGCTGTTAAAGTCTTTAGTGAAACTACTAATCAGTTAATTAACTCTTTTTCAGATGTTATGAAAGGGGCAAGACCTAATGCTATTGGGGGAGGTATTATTGGTTGTACCTTTGGGGTCTTGTTTATGATGTTATTCTCATATAGAGGAATGCAGATAATCGCTTGGACTTTAATTATTATAGGATTTTCACTATTTACTGGCTTTTCAATTATTGACTTTGTTAAAGATAAAGCAAAGGCTGCTAAAGAGAAGTTTCCTAAGAGGGATAAGAGTAGTAGTGATGATGAAGAAGAGGTTAGTACTAAGAAACCTATTATAACAGGAAATGAAGAACAACCTGTGCTTGGTGAGATAAAAGATGATGATAAGAAGATAGTTATATCTAGTATAGATGAGCTTACTAAAGCAAAAGTTCATGAAGATACTCCTAAAGAGGATGCTACTGAAGTAAGTGAAGTAAATGTAGTAGATGAAAATAAAGTTACTGTTAAACATAATTATGTTTTGCCACCTATTACTTTATTAGACCAGCCTAAGAAAAAGAAGAATAGTGTTAATCAGAGTTTAATTGAAAAGAATATAGAAATACTTGAGAAAGTATTAAAAGACTTTAATATTATTGGTAAAGTAGTAGAAGTACATATTGGTCCTACTGTTACCCAGTATGAGTTAGAATTACACTCTGGTACTAAGGTTAGTAAACTTTTATCAATACATAGAGAAATAGCTTTAGCTATTGCCACTAAAGATGTTAGAATACAAGCTCCTATTCCAGGTAAAAATACTGTAGGTATAGAAATTGCTAATAAAGAAACATCTTCTGTATCATTTAGAGAAGTATTAGAAAAAGTGCCTAAGTCTTTAGATGGTTCTAAACTATTATGTCCTTTAGGCAAAAATATTATGGGTAATGTTATTTGGTGTGAGATTAATAAAACACCTCACCTTTTAGTAGCAGGTTCTACTGGTTCAGGTAAATCAGTATGTATTAATGGTATTATATGTTCTATTTTAATGAGAGCGAAACCTGATGAAGTTAAACTTGTTATGGTTGACCCTAAAAAGGTTGAACTTTCTGGTTATAATGGTGTTCCTCATTTAATGAGACCAGTTGTAACTGACCCTAAAGAAGCCTCAGTTGCCCTTGCTAAAATTGTATCTGAGATGGAAAGACGTTATGATACTTTTAGTGAGACTAAAACTAAAAACATTGCAACTTATAATGATTATGTAGAAAAGATGAATAAGACTCTACCAGCTGATGAACAGATGAAGAAGATGCCATTTATTGTGGTAATAATAGATGAGTTAGCAGACCTTATGTTAGTTGCAAGTAAAGATGTAGAAGCATCTATTATGAGAATTACACAGATGGCTCGTGCTGCTGGAATTCACTTAATTATCGCTACTCAAAGGCCATCAACAGATGTAATTACAGGTGTTGTTAAGGCGAATATTCCAAGTCGTATATCATTTGCTGTATCTAGTAGTATAGATTCAAGAACAATCCTTGATATGACAGGAGCAGAAAAACTACTTGGTAAAGGTGACATGTTATTCTTACCAATGGGAGAAGCAGATCCAGAACGTATTCAAGGTGCTTTTATTTCAGATGATGAGATTAAAAGAATTATTGATTATACTATTGAACAACAAAAAGCCGAGTATGACCAAGCCTTTATGGATTTAAAAGGTGATAGTGAAAAGAGTGCCTCACAAAAAGAAGATATGAGACAAGAGGAAGAATATGATGATCCTTTATATAATGAAATAGTAGAGTTTGTTATAGAGAGCCAGAAAGCTAGTGCCTCACTATTACAAAGAAGATTTAAACTTGGTTATAATAGAGCAGCACGTATTATTGATTTACTAGAAGAAAGAGGCATTATTGGACCACCTAATGGCTCTAAACCTAGAGAAGTACTTGTTAAGTTAGATGAACCAACAGAAGAATAATAAAGAGATTTCTTAATGATGTCTCTTTTTCTTTATAATTATTTATGCTAAAATATGTTGTGAAAAGGACTGATGTTATGAAACTTTTAGGTGTAATAAGAGATTCTAATTATTTAGAATACTTAGATAATGGCTTAGATGGACTTATCTTACCATTAGAAAATTTTTCTGTTGATTATTTTAAGTATTATAGTATTTCTGATATTAAAAAATATAAAGATGATACTGATAAGTTATGTTTTGTTGTTATAAATAAGATGATATTTAATAATGAGTTAGATAATTTACTTAAGGTATTAAAAGAACTAGAAAATATAAAAGTAGATGGAGTTTTCTTCTATGATTTAGCAGTTCTCAATCTAGTTAAAGAGAATAAAATAAACGTTAATTTAATCTATAATGGTACTCATATGGTTACGAATAGTGATACTATTAACTTATATTATGATTTAGGAGTTAAAGGAGCATATCTATCTAATGAAATAACTAAAGATGAAGTACTTAATATAAGAAGTAATACTAAAAGTGATTTATTTATTTTACTACTTGGTAATCCTGTTGTCGCTATGTCTAGAAGAAGTTTACTTACTAGTTATTTTGCAAATAAAAATAAAAGTAAAAGTGATTTAATTACTATTAAAGAACCTAAAAGTGGTCAAGAGTTCTTAGTGAAAGAAGATAGTAATGGGACAACTTTCTTTTATAATAAGAGACTTAATTTAAGTAGTGTTTATAAAGAGTTAGATGATTCTGGTATTAATTATGGAATTATAGAGCAAGGTGACTATGATAGTAATCAGTACAAAGAACTAATAAATGCTTTTGTAAATTTTAATAAACAAAAAATAGATGAGTTAGCAGGACATAATAGAGGGTTCTTATATAGAGAGACTATTTATAAAGTAAAGTAGAGGTGAGTATTTATGAAACAAATTATTTTTGCAACTTCAAATGAATCTAAAGCAAAGAGATTTAGTAAAGGATTAAAAGAACATGGAATAGAAGTATTATCTTTAAAAGATATAGATATGAAATTAGATATAGAAGAAGATGGAGACTCAGCTATAGAAAATGCTTTAATAAAAGCTAGAGAGTGTTATAGACTTACAAAAAAGCCTTGTATGGGTATGGATGATACACTATATATGGAAGGTGTTCCTGAAGATAGGCAACCAGGCTTATTTGTAAGACGTGTTAATGGTAAGAGTTTAACTGATGAAGAAGCCCTTTTATATTATACTAATTTAGTAAAAGAATATGGAAAAGATGGGAAAATTAATTGTAAATGGGTATATGGTTTAGCAGTTATTAATGAAAAAGGAGAGGAAGCTACATATAGTTGGTCTAAAGATGATTTTTATATGGTAGATAATCCTAGTGATAAGATTAATCCAGGATATCCATTAAATTCTATATCTAAATATAAAAAGCTAGATAAATATTTTACGGATGTTACAGATGAAGATATGAAGTTACTAGAAGTAAATGAAGATGATGTTGTTGAATTTATTGCAAGTCATATATAAATAAGAAAGTAGTGATGTTATGAAAAAAATAGAGTTACTAGCACCAGCAGGTGATTTAGAAAGACTTAAAGTAGTTTTGTTATATGGTGCTGATGCTGTTTATGTAGGAGGAGAAAAACTAAGTTTAAGAGCGAATGCTACTAATTTTAGTTTAGATGAATTAAAAGAAGGATGTACTTTCGCTCATAACTTAGGTAAAAAAGTATATCTAACCGCTAATATTGTCTTTCATGATAAAGATAGATTAGGTATGGAAGAATATATTAAAGAAGTTATAGAAGCAGGTATTGATGCTTTTATCGTCAGTGATTTATATCTTGCCAAATATATTATAGATAACTATAAAACAGTAGAGGTTCATATCTCAACACAAGACTCTATTACTAATAAAGATGCTGCAATGTTTTATAGGGACTTGGGAGCAAGTAGAGTTGTTCTTGCAAGGGAGTTATCTCGTGATGAGATAAAAGAAATATCAAGTATACCTAATCTAGAAACTGAAGTCTTTATTCATGGAGCGATGTGTACTTGTTTTAGTGGTAGATGTGCTTTATCTAATTATGTTACTAATAGAGATGCTAACCGTGGAGGTTGTGCCCAAGTATGTCGTTTTGCTTTTGATTATAAAGATAATGATAAATTTACTCTTGCTACAAAAGACTTAAATATGGCAAGCTACATTAAAGACTTAATAGATATTGGTGTTAGTTCCCTAAAAGTAGAAGGAAGAATGCGAAGCCTTTATTACCTTGCTACTGTTATTGGTAGTTATAGATTTTTAATAGATAATATTTATAATGGCACTTTAACTGATGAGAAATTACTTGAGTATGAGAAACGTCTTGACTCTGTCGCTAATCGTGATACAACTAGTCAATATTTTAACCATCTAGCAGATGTGACTGACCAATATTATACGGGTAGACAAGAAGTATCTAATCAAGAGTATTTAGGACTTATAATAGGTTATGATGAAGAAATGAAATCTATTGTCTTAAAAGAACGTAACTACTTTAAAGTAGGTGATGAAGTAGAAATATTTACACCAACAGGAGAGATTTATCCTTATAAAATAGAGGTTATCTATAATGAAGATAATGAGAAAATAGATGTGGCTAGACATCCTGAAGAAATATTAAAATTACCATTTGATACAAGACTTATTCCTTATTCTATGATAAGATTAATTAGAAAGGGTAAATAAACTTTCAATATAAATTAATAAGGAGAAGTAGTTATGGGTAGTAGAGAATATTATTATGTTCCAGTTTATGTGATGCTTGCCGAAGATTTTGTTTGTGGAGATGTTGATTTTATGTTTTTAGATAAAATAATTGTATCTAAGACTAAAACAGGTTATGAAGAGTTGGATGGCTTTAATAATTTTGTTATCTTAAAGTCTAAAAGAGATGAAAGTAAGAAATTAAATATTACTAATTATGATGAATGTCTATATTTAAATGAAGATGATATTACTGAAGAGAATAGAGTAGTGATTAATCACATCTTTAACAGAGATAATTATGTTAAAGATAATTTTGATAATTTTGTTAAGATGAAAAGGGGAAATGTGAAAACTAAAAAGTATTATACAGGGAAGAAGTGATTTAATGGGAAGTTTTGAGAAAGCAAAGGAGAACTTTTTAAGGAAAGAAAAAGATTTAAGTCCTTATGCTACTAAAAGTAGTGATGCTGTTAGGTTTAAAGAAGAAAAGGAAGATATTCGTCCTCCATTTTTTCATGATATAGATAGAATAATACATTCTTTGTCTTATACAAGATACTTAAATAAGACTCAAGTTTATACACTAAACTCTAATGACCATGTCAGTAGAAGAATTACTCATGTCCAGTTAGTTAGTAAGATTGCAAGAACAATAGGTAGAGCCTTAAACTTAAATGAGGACTTAATAGAAGCGATTGCCTTAGGTCATGATATTGGTCATACTCCTTTAGGACATACAGGGGAAGCGATATTAAATAGATTATCTTTAAAAGAACTAGGAGAGTATTTCGCTCATAATATTCAAGGTGTTAGATACTATATGGATGTTGCAAAAGATGGAGAAGGACTTAATTTAACACTTCAAACTTTAGATGGTATTATGACTCATAATGGGGAGATGTTAAGTCCTATCTATGAACCTATGAAGAAGGATAAGAATGAGTTTTTAAGAGAATATAACGAAAGTTATAAAGACTTAGAGAAATCTAAAACTTATCGTCCTATGACTTTAGAAGGATGTGTCGTAAGAATTAGTGATATTATTGGCTATATTGGTAGAGACATAGAAGATGCTATTATGATAGATAGATTTAAAAGAAGTGATATACCAGAAAGTATAAGAGATGTTTTAGGTGATAATAATAGAGATATTGTTAATACTATTGTCTTAGATATTATTAATGAAAGTATAGATAAACCTTATATTAAGATGAGTGATAAAGTCTATAATGCTCTATTCGCTTTAAAGAAATTTAATAATGAAAATATCTATAAGTATTCTATGACTAAAGAAGAATTAAATTATTATGAAGCTGGTATCAATAAACTATATAATATCTATTTAGATGATATAAAGACAAATAATAAAGAAAGTGATATCTATAAAATATTTTTAAATCATCAAGATAAAAGATATTTAGAATCTACTAATATTAAAAGATGGGTGATAGATTATATCGCTGGTATGACTGATGACTTCTTAATAAGAGAGATTAAAAATCATGAGTAGAGTGTTAGAGTGTAGTACTTTAGTTAGTGTTATACTTACTAAAGTAAAGAAAGGTCTTAAGAAAAATACCCCTTTTCTTGCTATCATAACTTTTAATGACTCTAAATATTGTAAATTATTAATAGATAAATGTCTTGAACTTGATATCCATTTTAAACATTATAACTTATATAATCCTAATACGAGGGATGTTACTTCTTTAATAGATAAATTGAATAAAGATGATGAAATAACTGGTATTTTATTAGTAGAACCTCTTCCTAAAAATATAGATAAATATGCATGTTATGATGCGATAAATATAAATAAAGATATAGATGGTGTTAATCCCATTAATCAGTATTATTTATCTATAAATAGACCTAATATAGTTAATTCTACTGTTCTTGCCGTTATAAAGATATTAGAGTCTTATAATATCTCTTTAAGTGGTAAAAATGTCACTATCATTGGTAGAAGTTATAACATCTCTAGACCTCTTGCAAGTTACTTAATAAATAGTGATGCAACAGTTAGTATGTGTCACTCTAAGACTAGAGATTTAGTTAGTTTGTTAAAAAACAGTGATATTGTGATAAGTGTAACAGGTGTTAATAATTTATTCAAAAGTAGTGATTTAAAAGATGGCTGTATTGTTATAGATGTAGGTTTAGGTGATGTCTTAATAGATAGTGATAATATTAGTTATACACCTAAAACTAAGGGAGTAGGTCCTTTATCTATTGCCTGTCTATTAGAAAATTTAGTTACATCTTGTAAAAAGTTAAAATAGAAATTATAATAAATATGGAAAGAAGGTATTATTAATGAAAATTTATGTATGTAAAAAATGTGGAAATGTTATATTAAAGTTAGAAGATAAAAGTGAGGCTTTAGTATGCTGTGGTGAAAAGATGACATTAGTTGAAGCGAACACAACTGAAGCGGCTACTGAAAAACATTTACCAGTATATGAGATTAAAGATGGAATGATTAATATCAAAGTAGGAGAAGTAGAACATCCAATGACAGATGAACATTATATTTCCTTTATAATTCTTGCAAGTGATGATAATTATATGATTAAGAAGTTAACAGCAGGAGATAAACCGGAGGCAAGTTTTCCTTATGATAAATCATATAATAAAATCTATGCTTATTGTAATTTACATAGTCTTTGGCTTACTGAAATTAAATAATTATGAATATTTATCATGAATTAAATAAAGTAATAGATTATATAGAAGATAATTTAGAAAATGATATAGACTATGAAAAAATCGCTAGAATTCTAGGAGTTAATGTCTATACTGCAAAAAAACTCTTTAGTCTATTATGTAATAATACAATAGCAGAGTATATTAGAAAGAGAAGATTAACTTTATCTTTTTATGATCTAACTGTAAAAAATGAGAAAATAATAGATGTTGCGTTTAAATATCACTATGATAATCCAACATCTTTTTCTCGTGCTTTTTATAAGTTTTATGGAGTTAAACCTAGTAAGGCAAAAGACTTAAAGAAAGGTATTAAAACTTTTCCTAGAATTGTCTTTAAAGAAGAAGTTACTGATAGTAGTGATTTAACCTATAATATTATATCTTTAGATGAATTTACTTTATATGGAGTAGGAATTAAGACTACTAATGATACTATTAAGAGTGATGCCCCAAGATTTTTTGATGAATGTATCAATAAATTTAATGGGCATCCTCTATATGGTATGGTTACTTATGAAGATAGATATACTAGTGATAACTTTGAATATTGGTGTTTATATAAAGAAAAATTATCTAGATTATCTAAATATGTTATTCCTAAGAGTAAATGGATTGTTTTTATAATAAATTCCCAGGAAGCGAAAGATATTAGGAGAGTTAGTCAAAAGTTTTATAAGACAATGTTTTTAAATTTGCAATATAATATTAGACCCTTACCAGAGCTTGAATATTATCATGATGGTATAACAGAGTTTTTAATACCTATAGAAGATTAACAAGAAATAAATTTACGAAAACTCGTACTATGAAAGATACGAGTTTTACGTTACACTAAATACGAATACATTTATTTGGAATTAGATGTTATCTAAAAAAACACATTTTTTTGAAAGCATCTATTCTAATAGATGTATTCATTTCTATTTTATGAAGAATTTCTTCATATATGTATTGTATCACACTTTTCTATAAATTAATATACCTATTTTTCTCCTCACCTATTTTTCTCTCAAGAAAATAATTGTTGAATGGATTGTTAATTCTTAGTATCATTTTAAAGTGTAATGCATAATATACTAAAAAAATTTATGAAAATAATGCTTGATATTTTTGTAAATTTGTGCTAAAATTTTAGTCGTATTATGGTTAGGGAGACCTAGCCTATTATTATAAATTTTGAGGTGATATAATGGGAAACAAAAAAACAGTTTATTTAACAGAAGAAGGACTTAATGATTTAAAAAATGAATTAAGTGAATTAATAAATGAAAAAAGACCTGCTAATATACAGGCCATTAAGGAAGCACGTAGTTTAGGTGATTTATCTGAAAATGCTGACTACGATGCTGCTAAAAATGAACAAGCACAAATTGAAGGTAGAATTAAAACTATAGAGAAGATGCTTGAAAATGTAGAAATAATTAAAGATATTCCTAAAGATGTAGTAGGACTTGGTAGTACAGTTTCTATTAAGTATGTAGATGATGAAGATGATACTGATGAATACCAAATAGTAGGAAGTCAAGAAGCTGATCCTTTCGAAGGAAGAATCTCTAATGAAAGTCCTATCGCTAAAGCTCTACTTAATCATAAAGTAGGAGATGTTATTACTGTAGAAAGTCCTAATGGAAGTTATGAGGTTGAAATAACTGAAATAAAATAGTCCATAGGGCTTTTTTTAAGATAAGGCACAGGCCTTATCTTCTATAAAATGGTGGATACATAGGATATACTGGATAGAATGGGTAGATTGGATAATAAAAGTTAGGTCTATTATAACTACCTAGTCCATATCCTATAACACCCCCAACAATTAAAGGAATAAAACCATTTCTATTATTATTTTGGTAAATTGGTCTATTGTACATAATTAATCCTCCTTTATTTGTAGTTTATGTCTAATAGTTAAATAGTAAAGTTTTTCTGCCTAAAAAATAAAAACTATTGTTTTCAAAATATTAAGATTGTGTTACAATTAATTTAAGTTAGAGGTGATAGATGATGAAAAGTAAAAAGAAACAAAAACAAAACTATGTAATTTTAGTAGTTATATATATTATAGTAATAGTTTTAGTTTTATATTTAGCCAGTTTATATAATACTTATAAGAATTATCAAAAGGAAATACCTGTCTTACAAAATGTTATTTCCGAAATTAATCCAAATGAAGTTGAACATTATTTGACAGAAAATCCTTCTCCAATATTATATTTGTGTGCTGCAAGTGATAGTGAATGTAGAGAATTAGAGGAAACAATAAAGTCACCTTTAGAGAAGAATAACTATGAGGATTTAGTATATGTTAATTTAGAAGATGTAGATGATAAGGCTTCTTTTATACAAAATTTATTAGATAAATATGGCTCAGATTTTAGTATTGGAAGAGTACCATGTTTGATTAAGTTTACAGAAGGAAAGATTACAGCGGTTGAAGATGGACTTAATGGGGCATTATTAACTAGAGATGAAGCTTTAAACTTTCTTGATATTAATGATAAAGCAGGACAATAAGTCTTGTTTTAGTTTGGAGGTGTTATTATGAATCATATAGTTTTGTTTGAACCTGAAATACCACAAAATACTGGTAATATCATGAGAACTTGTGTAGGGACTAATACAAAATTACATTTAATTAAACCATTAGGCTTTTCTTTAGATGATAAGCATCTTAAAAGAAGTGCAGTTAACTATATAGAAAAACTAGATTATGAAGTCTATGAGAATTGGGATGATTTTACATCTAAAAATAACGGTGTATATTATTATCTAACAAGATATGGAAGGAAACCTCATACTAGTTTTGATTATAGTAATAAAGAAAATTTAGATTTATATTTTATCTTTGGTAAAGAATCTACTGGTATTCCTAAAGAAATATTAAAAGATGATTTATCACATTGTCTTAGAATACCAATGACATCTAATATTAGAGCTTTAAATGTTTCTAATAGTGTGGCTATAGTTATATATGAAGCCTTAAGACAACAGAATTTTAATGATTTACTTAAGGAAGAGCCAGAAGGTGGTCCTTTTAAAGGGGCAGATTATTTAGAAAGATAATATATATTAATTGCTCATACAAAAAAATGTTTGACAAACTTGTGATTAATAAAACAAAATGTCCGCTTTTTTCATAAGTATTTACAAAACAAAATGTCCTATTATAAAGTAGCTATAGATAGATATAAACCAATTTACAAAACAAAATGTCCTATTGTAATTTATACATA
>DVHC01000073.1 GCA_018712385.1 Candidatus Onthousia excrementipullorum
TTTTTAAATTGAAAAATTGAAAATAAGAATTTTATCCAGTAGCTATATTTCCAATTTCTATATTATTAGCAATAGTGTAAACAAAGAAGTTGACAGAAAAAAGTAATAAGCAAATTATAAATTACAATTTATGAGGCAAATCATGTAATATAGAAGATTTGCTTTTTTCATGATATAATTATGTAGATGTTAGGAAGTGATTATATTGAAAACAATTTTAATCATAGAAGATGATAAAGATATAAATGAAATGCTACAAGAATTATTAAAACAAGCTGGTTATGATGTTAAATATGCTTATTCAGGAACAGAAGCATTACTAATTCATAATGATAAAATTGATTTAATAATTTTAGATTTAATGTTGCCTGGCAAGAGTGGGGAAGAAATAATTAAAGAATTAAAAGATATAAAAGATGTACCAGTTATTGTTACAAGTGCTATTACAGATATGGATACAAAATTAGATTTATTTAAGCTAGGTGCAAATGATTATGTTACCAAACCTTTTAACAATGATGAATTACTTGCTAGAATTAAAGTTCATTTAAAAAATAATACAAATAGTGATAGCAGTATATTGAAGATTAAAGACATTTTATTAGATTCTAATGGTTTTAAAGTTAGTTGTAATGGTAAAGATATTAATTTATCAAAAATAGAATTTGAAATATTAAAACTACTTATGCAAAATTGTAATCAGGTCGTTACAAAAAGTGTACTTTTTGATAAAGTCTGGGATACTGTGGATTCTGCTGATGAAAACACCTTAAATGTTCATATAAGCAAAATAAGGAATAAATTAAAAAAAGCAAATCCAAGTGAGGAATATATCGAAACAATATGGAGTATCGGATATAAATTTAAAAATTAAGGAAAATTTAAGGATTGTGTTAAGAGTTTTTTAACACTTTTTTTGTATAATGGTTAAAGAAAGGGAGATGTATATGCAAGAAATAGTGTTGCAAACAAATAATTTAACTAAAAAATATAAAGATTTTGTTGCTTTAGATAGTGCTAGTATTACGATTCATAAAGGTGATATATATGGTCTTATTGGTAGAAATGGTGCTGGTAAAACAACTCTTATGAAACTAGTTACTACTTTAACTACAAAATCTGGTGGAAGTTTTTCTTTATTTGGAAAAGAAGAAGAACTAACAGAATCAAAAAGAAGGATAGGATGCTTAATTGAAAGTCCTGCATTTTTTGATAATCTTACTGCTTATCAAAACTTAAAATATTATTCCATTCAAAAAGGAATTGTAGATGAAAAACAAATTGATAAAGTTTTAAAAACAGTAGATTTGTATAAAGAAAGAAATAAAAAATTTAAAAAGTTTTCTTTGGGTATGAAGCAAAGATTAGGTATTGCTTTTGCTATATTAGATAATCCAGATTTTATCATTTTAGATGAACCTATTAATGGACTTGATCCGATTGGTATTAAAGAAATAAGGGATACATTAAAAAGATTAAATGAAGAAGAAAAAATTACTATTTTAATATCTAGTCATATTTTATCAGAACTATATTTAATTGCTAACCATTTTTGTTTTATAGATAAAGGCAGAATTATAAAAGATATATCAAAAGAAGAGCTTGATTTAGAATGTAGTAAATGTATTGTAATAAGAACTAAAGATGTTAAGAAAGCAACTGTTGTATTGGAAAAAGAATTATCTACTACAAATTATAAAGTCATTGATAATACAGAAATAAGGCTTTATGATTATTTAGAAAACTCTGCCAAAGTAAATAAAACATTATTATCAAATGATATTGAGATAATGGGGATTTATGAATCTGGAATTTCATTAGAAGATTATTTCGATTCTTTAATAAAGGAAGGTGCTAAATAATGTTAAATATCATTAAATCAGATTTATATAGAGTATTTAGAGGAAAGGCAATTTATATTGCTATAATATTTATACTTTTTTTAGCAGCAGTTAGTTGTTTTTCCATGAGTCCAGGACATATTGGAATTACTAGTTCATCAGAAGAACAACAATTAGTTGAAGATGAGGAAATATTAAACAAAGTATATGAAACAGATTCTATCTTGGAAACAAGAGAACTTATGAAAGAATATGGGGCATATCCATTAGATAAAGAACAATTAGGTGCAAATGCTAATCTTTATTACTTTTTTATCATTGTTGTTGTGATTGTGTTAGTTACAGACTTATCTAATTCTATAGCTAAAAATACATTATCATCAGCAATTTCAAGAAAAAAGTATTATATGTCTAAATTAATTACCTGTATAGGTTTAGGTACATTCTTAGTTTTAATTAATAATTATGGTAGTTATATTATAAATTTAATAATGAATGGACAGGAATTTTCAGCAGGACTTTTAGAGATAACGAAGCTAACAATACTACAATTACCAATTTTATATGGTATAATTAGTATGTTAGTATGTATTGGTTTTTGTTTTAGAAAAACAGGAACATTTAATAGTATTACAATACCATTAATTATGGTGATACAATTAGTTATTATGGGAGTGGCAACATTATTCCACTTTGATGCAAATAATATTTTAAATTATGAATTTCAATATATTATAGGTAATTTAGTATCAAATCCAAGTAATACATATATACTTAAAACCTTAGTTTTGGCTGTATTCTATATTATAACATTTAATGTAATTGGATATAGAGTATTTAGAAAAACAGAAATAAAGTAGAAAGGTAGTGAGCGTATGGAAATAATATTAGTAATTTTTGTTATTATTATTTTATTTCTAGTTTGCTATCTTTTTTTTGTGAAAATGGAATTAAGAAGGATAAAAAAAGAATTAGATTTAGTTTTATCGAGGAAAACAAATGGATTAGTTCATACTGAATTTACATCAAAAGAAATTCATGATTTGATAGAATGTATTAATACTCATTTAACTGAAATAAAAAGTAAGGAGAGTAAGTTAGAAAGAAAGAATGCTAATTTTGTTAAGATGATTAGAAATATATCTCATGATTTACGTACTCCGTTAACGTCTTCTTTGGGATATGTTAGTTTAATGTTAGAATCTGATGTAACAGAACAAGAAAAAATTAAGAATCTTAAAATAGTGGAAGAAAGGTTAAAACGATTATCAGAATTAATTGATTCTTTCTTTGAATTTTCTAAAATATTTTCTAATGATCAGATTATAGAATTAGATGAAATCAATTTAGTTGCTGTGATAGAAAAAGCTATTTCTAATCATTATGAAGATTTTTCTAAAGATAATCGAATGATAGACTTTAAAACAAATAAAAGAAAAATCAAAATAAAATCTAATGAAGTAATGCTTATTAGGGTTTTTGATAATTTAATTAGAAATGCTTATAAACATAGTAACGGAAATTTAGATATAGAAATCAATCAGACTGATGAGAAAGTTAAAATAAAATTTATTAATGATTTACTATATAAAGATTTAGATGTAGATAGAGTTTTTGATGAGTTTTATACAGTTGATATATCTAGGACAAAAGGAAATACTGGTTTAGGACTTGCCATTGCAAAAGAATTTGTAGAACAATTAAAAGGAAAAATAAAGGCTGATAAGAAGAACAATAAGTTAATAATTACTATTATATTTTAAAAAAATTAATTTAGTCCATAATAAGATTATCAAGTTAAAAATGGTAATCTTTTTCTTTTACTTACAAAACTGTAATTTTATATCTTATTAATATATTTTATAATATTATCAGAGAGGAGAAATTTATATGGAAGTTTTAAAATTAGAAAATGTAAAAAAGTATTATGGTGTTAATACGAATATTACAAAAGCAGTAGATGGAATTTCATTTAATGTAGATGAAGGTGAATTTGTCGCTATCATGGGAGCAAGTGGCTCTGGTAAAACTACTTTGTTAAATTGTATTTCTACTATTGATAATGTTACTGCTGGACATATCTATGTTGGTGGTAAAGATATTACCGAAATCAAAGAAGATGATATGGCAGATTTTAGAAAAGAAAATTTAGGCTTTATTTTCCAAGATTTCAATTTATTAGATACTTTAAGTATAGAAGAAAATATTTCTTTATCTTTAATTATCAACAATGAAGATCCAAACGAGGTTGATAAAAAGGTAAAAGATATTGCATCTAAATTAGGAATTGCAGATGTTTTAAAGAAGTTTCCTTACGAAGTATCAGGTGGTCAAAAACAAAGATGTGCTTGTGCAAGAGCTTTAATTAATCACCCAAAATTAATTTTAGCAGATGAACCAACTGGTGCATTAGATTCTAAATCTTCAAGAATGCTTTTAGAAACAATGGATGATATGAATGATAAATTAAAAGCAACTATTCTTATGGTAACTCATGATTCATTTAGTGCATCTTTCTGTAAAAGGGTACTATTCCTAAAAGATGGTAAAATTTTCAATGAGATAGTTCGTGGTAATAAATCAAGAAAAGAGTTTTTTGATGAAATAATTGATGTCCTAACACTTCTTGGAGGAGATGTAGGAAATGTTAAGTAAATTAGCAATTAGAAATGTAAAACGTAGTAGTCGTGATTACATTATTTATCTAATTACCATAACAATAGCATTTTCACTTATGTTTGCTATGAATTTGGTGTCATGGTCAGATGCTGTTGTAGATCTTTATGACAATATGAATGATACATTTAAAAATGTAGTTATATTTATAAATGTAATAGTTGTTTTTGTTATATGCTTTTTAATTAATTATACAACGAAGTTCATGTTTGAAAAGCGAAGTAAAGAGTTTGGAACATATATGCTTTTAGGAATAAAAAAGAAAAAAATTTCAAGATTATTTCTTTTAGAAAATATATTATTTGGTTTTATTGCTCTTATACTTTCTATTCCGATAGGGTTTGTATTTAGTCAATTTATATCCTTATTTATTGTAAAAGTTATGGAATTACCACAAGCAATTTTTATTGAATTTAATTTTATGTCTGTTATACTATTATTACTTTACTTTTTCTTTATTTATTTGTTTGTATTATTTTTAGCTCGTAGAAGAATCAAAAAGATAAATATTTACAATTTACTATATTTGGAAAAACAAAATGAAGAAAAAGTTATTAAGAAAAAAAAGAATCGTAATTTATTATTTGTTATTAGTGTGTTAATTGGAATTGGCTCTTATATTTTCTTGCATTCTACTTTAACTAATGATGTTATGATGGATACTTCATTTTTAACCTATATGATGGTTGGTGTTCTATTATTTATTATAAGTATTTATGGTGTAATGTTTAGTTTATCTGATTTCATACTTTCTATTGTTTTGAAAAATAGAAAAATCAAGTATAGTAAAGATAATTTATTTGTGGCTAGAACATTCTCATCCAAAGCAAGAACAATGGGAATGACATTTGGAACACTCGGTGTTTTGATTATGTTCACTTTATTGTTTTTAAATTTTTCTAGTTTAAATAAAGCATCTTATGATTATATAAATGAAACGACTTCACCTTTTGATGTATCAGCGTTCTTTGATACAGAAGAACCTCTTTCAAAAGTTTATGATGTTGTAGATGAGAATTACCCGATTGTAGATTGTGTTAGATATAATGTGTATTTGAATACTAATTCAAATATTGAGAAACTGTTACCAGCATATTCTTATACTAGTGAACCTTATGATAAAATTATCAGATTAAGTGATTATAATCATTTATTAAAGATAAAAGGGAAAAATCAAGTAACTTTGAATAATGATGAATATATCCTCGTTTATGATAAGTCAGATTCATTTCTAGCAGAAGATAGTTCAATTAAAACGATTACATTATCAAATGGAATAACACTTAATCAAAAAAGCACAACAACAGAACTTGAAGTTGCAGGACTTACAAATGCAGGGTATGCAGTTGTTGTACCAGATGATGCGATAAATGGATTAGGAATTTACCAATATTTTATGGCTATTGATACAAAAGAAGATACATCAGCTGAATTAGAGAAAAAACTTGTAGAAGCACTTAGATCTGATTTATGTGAAGTAGATGAAGAAGGTCATGAGTTTTGTTCAACTTATCGTATTAATATAAGGGGAACTACTTTAGAAGAATCAAATGTAATGTCTGCCATTGTAACAGCAATTTGTGTTTACATGTCCTTTATCTTTTCAGCAATAGTTGGAACAATACTTGCAATACAAACATTAAGTGATTCTACAAAATATAATTATCGTTACACAGTATTAAAACGACTTGGAGTAAAAGATGAAAAACTTTATAAAACTATTAGAAAACAGTTATATGTTTTATTTGGTGTACCAGCAATTTATCCAATTATAATTAGTTTTGTTATAGTGTACTTATTAAATAGAGTATATAAAGCAATATTACCAAGTCCAACATTTTATTTAAGTTGTTTTGGTGTAAGTATCTTGATATTTATAATGATATATGTAATTTACTTTATTGCAACTTATTTTGGATTTAAAAGAAATATTGATAAGAGTTAGAGGGTAATGTAATCTAACTCTTTTTATAGTATAATATTAATAGAAATGTGGTGATGTTATGAATATTGTAATTGTTGAAGATAATCCAATTATCAGAGAAAAACTATCTATACTTTTGCAAGATGTTGGTTATAAAACTACATTAATAGAAAATTTTGAAAATGTCGTAGATAATTTGTTAGAAATAGATGCTAATTTGATTTTACTAGATATTAATTTACCTTATATGGATGGTTATGATATATGTAAAAAGATAAAAGAAAAATCAAATATACCAATTATCTTTGTTACAAGCCGTGATACAACAGAAGA
>DVHC01000074.1 GCA_018712385.1 Candidatus Onthousia excrementipullorum
TATTTCTTTATTTCTTCCTGTAATTTTTCCTCTTCCTTTTTACTTCTTTTTTTCATTACTACATCCTTTCTTATTCTGTAGTAATAATTATATCAGATTTTCTTTGCGAAGAAATTTACTCTTTTTTGCTGTCATACAAAAAAATGTTTGACAAACTGGGAAAAATATGATAATATATCAGCACGCAGTAAGAAAGGAGCAATTAATGGGTAAAATTCATTATCAATTTAGTTCAGATACTACACAACGTGTAGCAGATGCTAGAAGTGGAAAGATTGGTTATAATATTGTAACAAAACAGCCATATACAATTAGTCAAACTAAACCTAGTGTTCAAGATAATTCGAATGATTTTAATAAAGACTATAAACCATTCGATTTAGATGAGTTTTTAAAAGAAACTGAAGGACTAAGTTATGAAGAAATAAGAAATGGTATGAATAGATGTTATACATATAAAAAAAGATAATCGTTTGTGACGACTATCTTTTTTATATTAAGCAGCTTGTTTATCTTGTTTTCTTAAACTTCTGATTTCTCTTGCACTCATTCTAATTTTAGTTCCATCTTCAAGTCTTATTACTTGTAAATTTGGTTTTTGTTGTCTTTTAGTAGCATTTAAAGCATGTGATCTACTATTTCCAGTTAAAGGCTTTTTGCTAGTAACTTTCTTTGCCATAATAATTCCTCCTTTACTAAACGTTTCTGCTTTATAACTTTACCATATTTATGGTATAAAGTCAAATAAAATCGCATAAAAATATTGACTCTACATACATCTGTATGATATAAAAGAAGAAAGGAGAGTGATTGTTATGTTCAATATGCTTTATGTTAAGAGTAATTACTCTCTTTTATCTAGTCTTTTAACAATAGATGATATTATAGATTACAACATTAAAAATAATAGAACTAGTGCTGTTATTTGTGATGATAATATGTATGGAACAATGGAGTTTATTAAGAAGTGTAATCTTAAGAACATAAAACCTGTTGTTGGTTTAGAAGTTTCTATTAATAATTATAAAATCTTACTATATATAAAAAATTATCAAGGTTACCTTAATCTAATTAAAATATGTACAAGAGTAAATGATAATAGTATAACTTTAGAAGATATTATTAACTATAAAGATAATCTTTTCTTTTTAGTGCCTTATTCTAGTTTAGACTTTTACTTAGAATATAGAGATAAAATTAAGGATATTTATCTTGGCTTTAGTAATAAGAAAGAAGAAAGTGAGGCTTTAATTATTACTAAAGATATAGTTTATTTAAAGCCTTGTTTATATAAGAGTAGGGAATACAGTAATTATTTAAAATATTTATATTTAATTCGTGATGGTAAGACTATAAATGATAATATAAGTTATGATATTTTAAATAAAGAGTTAGAAGTTAGTGATGTTATTAATACTTATGATAATATAGGACTTCTTAATACTTTGAAGATAGTAGATGAATGTAATTTAGAGTTTCCTAAGCCTAGTTTATTACTACCTATATATGAATGTCCTAAGGGAGTAGATTCATCTATCTATTTAATTTCTCTTGCTAGGGCAGGACTTACTAAAAGACTTAATAATAATGTTTCTAAGGAGTATCTTGATAGATTAAGTTATGAACTTAATATCATTAAAATACTTGGCTTTTCTAACTATTTTCTTGTTGTTTATGACTTTATTAGATATGCTAAAAAGAAAGGAATATTAGTAGGGCCTGGTAGAGGTAGTGCAGCAGGAAGTTTAGTAGCATACTCTCTTGGTATTACAGAAATAGACCCTTTAAAATATAATTTACTATTTGAAAGATTTTTAAATCCTGAACGTAAGACTATGCCTGATATAGATACAGATATACCTGATATATATAGAGATGATATTATTAATTATGTTACTGAAAAATATGGTAAAAAAAGAGTATCTGGTATCGTTACTTTTGCAACACTTGCTGCTAAACAAGTATTAAGAGATACTTCTCGTATTTTTAATGTGCCTTTATATAAAGTAGATAGACTAACATCTTTTATTCCTGTTATGTCTCATAGAAAGTTAATTGATTTTTATAAAGAAAATGAAAAGTTTAGGGAATATATAAATAGTGATGAAGTATTATCTAAAGTTTATAAAGTATCATCTATTATTGAAGGTTTCCCAAGACAAATTGGGACCCATGCAGCGGGTATTGTTATGTGTAAGAAAGACTTAGATGAAGTCATTCCCCTAACTAAAAGTGATGATATGTACTTAACGGGATACTCTATGAATTATTTAGAAGAGTTAGGTCTATTAAAGATGGACTTTCTTGGAATTAGGAACTTAACTATTATTATGAACGTTATAGATATGGTTTTAAAAAATAGGGGAGTTGAGATTGACTTTAATACTATTCCTTTAGATGATAGCGAGGTTTATAATCTTTTTGCACGAAGTGATACAAGTGGTATCTTTCAGTTTGAATCTAATGGAATGAGGAGTTTTTTAAGAAAGCTTAAACCTAGTAGTTTTGATGATTTAATTGCAGCGATTGCCTTATTTAGACCTGGGCCTGCTGAGAATATTGATTTATATATTGCAAGACGTGAAGGAAGAGAGGAAGTTATTTATCAAGATAAAGTATTAGAGCCTATCTTAAAAGAGACTTATGGTATTATGATATATCAAGAGCAGATAATGCAAGTAGCTCATGCTTATGCAGGTTATTCTTTAGGAGAAGCGGATATTTTAAGAAGGGCGATTAGTAAGAAAAAGGTAGATGTTTTAAAGAACGAAGAGAGTAAGTTCATAAGTAAAGCGAAAGCCTTAGGGCATGATGATGCTACTTCTAAGACAATATTTGCAAGTATCCTTAAGTTTGCAGGTTATGGTTTTAATAAATCTCATGCTGTCGCTTATTCGCTTGTCGCTTATAAAATGGCTTATTTAAAAGTACATTATAAGTTAGAGTTCTATGCTAATTTGCTTAATAATGTCATTGGAGCGGCAGGAAAGATGCAAGAATATATAAGAGAAGTTAGAAGTCATAATCTAAAAGTCTTAAAACCTGATATTAATAAAAGTACTAATAGATTTGTTATAGATAATAATAACATTATCTTTCCTTTTTCTACTATTAAAGGAGTAGGGACAAGTGTTTCTAGTTTAGTGTTAAAGGCAAGAGATAAAGAGTTTACTGATATATATGATGCTTTCTCTAAGTTAGTTAGAGGAGGGGTTACCAAAAAACAATTAGAGTCTTTAATAAATGCAGATGCTTTTAGAAATTTAGGTTATAATAAAAAGACACTTATTACTAATTTAGATAGTCTTGTTAATTATGGTAGTTTAACTATAGATTTAGATGAGAGTTTAGTCTTGAAACCAGAGATTATCATTACTAATGAATTCCCAAGTAGTGTTTTATTAGAACAAGAGATAGAGTGTTTTGGTTTTTATATCAGTAATCATCCAGTAACTGCTTATAAAAGTAAGTATCAAAATATTATTAGTATTAATAATTTAAGTAATTACTTTAATAGAATAGTTAGTGCAATGGTAATGGTAGAGAAAGTTAAAGCGATTAAGACTAAGAAAAATGAAGATATGGCTTTCATAACTGCTAGTGATGAGACAGGTTCTATTGATTTTATCTTCTTTCCTCGGATTTATAAAAATAATATGGATATTAAAAAAGGAGATATTTGTATATTTACAGGAACAGTAGAGAAAAGATATGATGAGTTACAGTTAGTCGTTAGTAAAGTAGAGTATGTAAGGAGAGAAAATGAAGAAGAGTAATATTATTTTATCGAGTTTATTAGTTATAGTTTTATTAGGGATAGATTTAGGTTTAAAATATATAGTTAGTAGTTATTTAACATCTGTTAATATTATAGATAACTTCTTTTCTTTAACTTATGTTTTAAATGATGGGGCGGCATTTTCTCTATTTGCAAGTAGAACTTATCTATTAATACTTATCGCTATAATTTGTTTGTTCTTTATAATTTATGAGTTAAAGAATAACTTAGATGATAGAGTCCTTTCTATTGGTTACTCTTTAGTCTTAGCAGGATTATTAGGTAATTTTATAGATAGATTAATAGATGGTTATATAGTAGATTATTTATCATTTAAAATACTAGGATATAACTATCCTATCTTTAACTTTGCCGATATCCTAATAGTGGTTGGAATAATTATCGTAATAATAAAAGAAATATTAAAAGAAAGAGGTAAAAAAGATGAAGTTAGAAGTAAGTAGTGAAGGAAATAGACTAGATAGTTATATTGCAAGTAATAGTGATTTATCTAGGAGTAGAGTATCTAAGTTAATTAGTGATAATAAAGTACTTGTAAATGGTAAAGAGAAAAATGCTAGTTATAAAGTAAAAATAGGAGATATTATTGAAGTGAGTGTTGATGAAGAGATAAATCTAGACGACTTACAGCCTACTAATATTCCTCTTGATATTGTTTATGAAGATGAGTACTTAATGATTATTAATAAACAAAGTGGACTTGTAGTTCATCCGGCCCCAGGTCATGTTACAGATACTTTAGTTAATGCTTTATTATATCACTCTAAAGTAAGTAAAGATGGCACCTTTAGACCAGGTATTGTTCACCGTCTTGATAAAGATACAAGTGGTTTAATGGTAGTGGCAAAGGATGCTAAAACTATGGAATTACTTAGTGAGATGATTAAAAATAAAAAAATAGAAAGACATTATCTTGCGATAGTAGATGGAGTTATTTTACATGAGACTGGTACTATTGATGCTCCTATTGGAAGGGATGAAAATAATAGACAAAAGATGGCAGTAACCGCTCATAATAGTAAAGAGGCAATAACTAATTTTAGAGTATTAAAAAGATTTAAGAATAATACCTTAATAGAATGTATCTTAGAGACAGGTAGAACTCATCAGATAAGAGTACATCTTAATTACATCAAACACCCAGTTAGTAATGACCCTTTATATGGTAATCATAAAAATACAACAGAGTTTGGACAAATGTTACACTCTAAGAGTATTAGATTTGTTCATTCTATTACAGGTAAAGAGTTATATTTTGAGCAAGAACCTCCTCGTGAGTTCTTAGATTATTTAAAGAGTTTAGAGAATAAATAAAAAACTTTTGACTAATATATAATGTTTAGTGTAGTATATAAGTACAGGAGCAGAAATGCTTTATACTAATGTCAGGTGTCGTTAGACATTTTACAAGGTTAGTCAAAGAGGGCTAGCCTTTTTATATTTAATAGATTAATATTAAATTATAATTAAAGTAATAATACTAAAGTTAAGAATAAAATATTGTAAATTATTAAAATATTTGGAGTGTGAAAAAAATGAAAGATAAAAATATAGATATTAATATTGGTAAGGAAATGTTTAATAAAGCTTTAGATTTTTTGAATTATAGATATGGTGAAAATAAAGCAGGTGGTGTAGCAGTATTAAGGATAGAAACAGGCGATTATTTAATTTCTGTTTGGGATGAAGAGAAAAATGATAGTGCTTATCTATGTGCTGAAACTGGAGCAATATGTGAAGCTCATAAATTGAATAAGAAAGTTACACATTCTTTATGTGTTTGTAGGCAAAAAGATGATACACCTTATGAAATATTATCTCCATGTGGGATATGCCAAGAAAGATTATTTTACTTTGGCAAAGGTGTAAAGTGTGCTATCTCTACAAAAGATAACAGTGTTGTATTTAAAACTTTAGAAGAATTACAACCTTATTATTGGTTAGACAAAAAGTAAGAAAAATGTGAGGAATAAAATATGAATGTAAATAACAAAGAATTTTTAGAGTTTTTAGTGAAAGCAAAGAAGAGTACTTATGCTAATAGTGATGCCCCTAAAGTTTTACCTAGTAGATTAAAGTCAAAAGATTATGAGTTTACAGATGGCAATTTTACTTATCATGATACTTATTTTGGTGGAGTTAAGTTTATGGGCGAAGAAGTAGTTTATTATAATAATGATATCCTATGGGGTATGAATTATTATGGAGTTACAATAGATGATAGTCTAACTGAAGAAGTGATGGACAAAGTCTTAAGAGTTGCTCTTATGAAAGTAGGAGAAGATAAGGAAGTCATTCCTGTTAGAGGACCTAAAGAATTTATAAATGAAGATTATCTTTATATTTTTAATGTAGATGGAGATATGGAAAACTTTGTAGGTACTGAACAAATATATAAAGATAAAAAGCTAATATATGAATTAAAATGTCATGGGGGAATTATAAAGTGAAAGTATTAAGTTTAACTGAACCATATGCAACTTTAATAAAATTAGGTAAAAAGAAAATAGAGACAAGAAGCTTTAAAACTAATTATAGGGGAGAGTTATATATTCATGCTAGTTCTACTAAGATACCTAAAGAGTGGAAGAATAATAAAGAGTTGATGAGTCTTGTGAATGTTAATGAGTTGAATTTTGGATTAATCGTTTGTAAATGTAAATTAGTAGACTGTGTCTATATGGATGAAGAGTTTTTAGATAAAATTAAAAAAGATAAGCTAGAGTTTATCTGTGGTGATTATAGACTTGGAAGATATGCTTGGATATTAGAAGATATTGAAGTATTAGATAACCCTATGTTTGCTAAAGGAAAGTTAGGTATTTGGAATTATGAAGAAGATACTAATAAGTGATTATGATGGAACATTTTATCAAAATGATAGAGATATAAAGAAAAATATAGATAAAGTAAATGAATTTAGAACTTTAGATAATCTTTTTGTACTTGCTACAGGGAGAAGTTATGTTGATTCAAAACAAAAGATAGATAAATATGAGATACCTTATGATTATTTAATTTTAAATCATGGAGCCTTGCTATTATCTAAAGACTTAGAGATTAGGGTGTAAAAAAATTTTGTAGGTAAATAGTAGTTAATGATATATTTCATCAACTACTATTTTTTCTATTTCACTCCAATGATCACTTTCATACATACATCTTAATGCAATCATATAATTAGCACCTTCAA
>DVHC01000075.1 GCA_018712385.1 Candidatus Onthousia excrementipullorum
GAGAAATCAAATTTCTTTTTTAACCCCAATATTTCCTCATAGTATCTTTTTGCTTCTTCCATATTATCTACAGGAAGAAAATAATTGTCATAATTTTTCATATATTTAATGTCCTCCTTTCTACTATAAACTACACTACTATATTTTATAGTAGTTATCGTTAAAAGTCAATATATAATAAAAAAATAGATTAGTTGCACTGAACTAATTTATTTGTATAACTGCCTGTCGTAATCGAATAGAGTAAATTTTTAATAAATTTTACTTATTAATATGATACCCTTTCACACCACCGTACGTACCGTTCGGTATACGGCGGTTTAATTTGTAATAATATGTACTTTTAGGTAATAGTCTAGTGAATTTACTAGACCTCTTTTATTTAATCTCTCTTTAGATATTGCTTTTTCTAATACGCGTGTATGTGAAATATGATAATATCCACTTCTAGAGTTTGCCGTTACATATGCATCTCTATGAGTTATTTCTAACTTCCTAAGACACGCATATCTTTTCTTTATCTTTTTCCATTGTTTCCAAATAATTACACGTAATTTTCTTCTTATGTTGCCATCAATGTCTCTTAACAATATTGTCATATCTGCAATTCTAAAATAGTTTACCCATCCATATATTAATTGTTTTAGTCTAAGCAGTCTATCATCTAAACTAATGCTTCTACTTCTGACAAGTATATCGCATAGTTTAGTCTTAAACTTTTGTACTGATTTAATATGTGGCTTAGGTCTCCATTCGTTTTGGTTAATTTTCTTGTAAAAGCCAAAACCTAAATATTTAATATCGTCAGGTCTCGCAATTTTACTTTTCTCTACATTTACTTTTAATCCTAGTTTCTTAGTAATAAATTTAGTAATACTTTCCATAACTCTATTGGCTGCTTTTTCACTCTTTACCAGGATTAGACAGTCATCTGCATATCTAACGAAGTGTAATCTTCTTGCTTCTAATTCCTTATCAAGTTCGTTAAGCATTATATTGGATAATAGTGGACTTAGGTTACCTCCTTGTGGTGTTCCTTTCTTGGTTGGTTGAAGTACTCCATTTTCCATTACCCCACTTTGTAAGAATTTTCTGATTAATGAGACTAAATCTCCATCTTTTATAGTTCTTCTTATTATTCCAATAAGCTTATCTTGATTTACTTCGTCGAAGAATGATCGTAGGTCTATGTCTACTATCCAGTCATATCCATCATTAAAGTACTCTAAGGCTTGAACTACTGCCATTTCACAGGAGCGTTTAGGTCTAAAACCATAAGAATGATTAGAGAATTGTTCCTCATAGATTGGCGTTAGTACTTGTACTATCGCCTGCTGTACTACTCTATCTATGACACTTGGTATTCCTAATTTTCTCATTTTTCCATTATCTTTTGGTATTAGTACTCTTCTTACTGGTTGTGGTTTGTATTTACGATTTCTTATTTTCCATAGTATTTCCCCTTTGTGTTCTTTGATGTATGAAAATAGTTCATCTACTGTTACTCCATCAACTCCACTTGCTCCTTTGTTTTTGTAAACTTGCTTATAAGCTTTGTTCAAGTTATCTTTGGAAAGCACCTCTTCTAAAAGCTCCATATCTGTTTCCACCTTTCTAATTTCGCACATAAGCTAACATCTTTTATAGGATTCATTTATTAGATACGCTAACTTTTACCTATGTATTTATTCTGATTATAGCCTAATTCAATTTCAGTAGTTGAAACTACAAATTATTCAGTCCTTCCTAGTTTCCTAGTACTACGACCTCTGCTGACTTCTTACGACAAACCTTTTTCGACCAGTTTTCTTAATAGGGTTCTCCTTAACTGTCCGTAAGACCTCCCGTGGTAAGCCATATATCTTTCCTCGATTAGCTACTTACTTTACTGCATAAAGTTACGAGTATCTTTTGGACTTTAGTTTGTTTGGCAACCTTATCCGTTTATACAGCCTTATAGTAAGTTTCTGTTCGTTAGCCCTCGATTTTGTTTCACACTTCCTTTAGCCCCGAGCCTCACGACCGATGCTTTGTGCTTCTCTAACACTTCGTCGATACTTACGCGTGTATTGGACTTTCACCAACTAGATATATAGCATGCACGGCACACCAAAAAAGACTGTCATTACTGACAATCTTTTTGGTAAATTACTATTTATCTAACTATTATTTCCTATTTTCTTATTTTCAAATAATAAAAGTACACTAAATATTATTTCTATTACTATCATCATCATTGCAAGAATATAACTTGCAAAATTCAAACCAACTATTAGAGATAATATTGGAATAATTATTGACAATGCCATATATGATTTTGAATTATATAACCAACCATAAGGTAATAAATGAGCTCCAAAAATCATAGCAATAACCATTAACATTTTATCTGGCAATGTAGGATAAACCCACATTGCTATTAAAAGATATATCATTTGATTTGCAGAAAATAATATACCTAAATTATTTAATGGATTACTTTTATCTTGAAATTGTATTTTCAATATTTTGGATATTAAAAACGATATTGGAAATAATGGTGCTGTACAACAAAATGTTAATAGATTTTTTGTTAATATAGGAAAACTTGTTAATTGTACCATTAAAACCATAGTCCATATTACTATTGACGCAAGAATAAAATGGATACCTTTCTTTTGTTTTTTTATGCAATCTTTTTTTAATTGTTCTAAATTCATTTTCTAATCCTCTCTACAAATTACTGTTTATCTTTTTTAATTAAAGATCCTATTCCTAAACCAACACATAAACCTATACTTATTCCAAAACATATACATATAGGGATATTATCGGCGAACACTCCTATAATCACTCCTAATGATGTTCCAATGCACATTCCAATTGACATTCCTTCTAACATATATGTTTTTGTTTCATCTTTAATATCTTGTTTGTTGACTTTTTTGTTTTTCATGATTTTTTCTCACTTTCAAATTGTAATTTATATGTCTTGTTTTTTTATGCTTTTATTTATATAAATTGCATAAACTAATGGTACTATTGTTAAAAATATAGGTGCTACATATAATGATATAGTGTTTTCAACATTAAATATAGAAAGCGAATTTACTAAACAATGAGTTATGATACAAGGAATAAGAGATTTACTTTTATAAAATATTATAACAAATAAATACCCTACTGAAATTGCATAACATACTTGCATTAAAGTTGGAATTAAATTCGCACCATTTAACAAATTAATAATATGACCTATACCAAAAGTAAAGGCACTTATAATTATCGCTCTGTTAACATTGTCTTTTTCCATCATTTTAAATAAAAAACCTCTAAAGATAACTTCTTCTAAAAAGCCAACATTAATCATTGTTAAAATATAAAATATTATTTCGTTTGGTGTATTATTGATGTTAATACCATTCCATAGATTAACTGATATAATCAATAATAATGGTATAAAATATAAATATCTTTTTAAATTGCTTACTTTTGCTAGTCCATAATAAGAAACTCTTTTTAGTTTTACTATCACAAAAATTAACACTAACGAAAATATTGTATTTATGATTGTACTTCTATAATCTTCTATTCCAAAATTTTGTATGCAATATGAATTTACTATTATATAGAATACTATTAACAATATACAAAATAATGTTTCGTGCTTTTCAAATATTTTTTTCATAACTATCTCACTTTCAAATTACTATTTATCTGTCTGATAATATTATACCATAGGTTATTTAGTTTTATCATCATAATTGAATAACTTACTAAATTCTTGTGATGCTTTTTCCATTTCATAATTAATGTTCTTAATGGCTTTTTCTATTTTATGCTTACTAGGAAATTTAGAAATATAACTATCGCCTTTAAAATAATTATCTAATACTTGCTTTCTTCTTTGCTTATCATTAAATTTATTTCGTTTACTATTTTGATAAGCAACTTCTTGTATTAAATCATCAATAGTGATTTTATCAGCATTATTCTTATTTTTTACATACATAGAAATATGGTTATATTTATATAAGGCATGATTTACTATTGAATTATAAATATAGTTATCAATATATTCTTCTTTTTTATTAACAATACTATTATCTGCTACTAATTCTTTAATATTATTATTTTTATTTAACGTATCAAAATAATCATTAAGTTTTTCTAAATCTTTTTTTATATCTTTCCTACTAGCATATAAAATAGATGTTTCATCATTAAAAAGATATGATTTAATTCTTTTAGTCAAAGATTTGATTTCTTTACCTAGTTCATTATCTTTAATGGAGTTATATTTTACTTTTTTAGATGTTTGACTATTTTGCTCTCGATATTTCCTTATTAACTCGCCTAGTTTTAAAATATCTTCTTCAACATAAATCTCACTTACATTTCTTAATGCAAAATTCTTTTCATTTGGATTAAAATATGATTTTAAATAATCAATATCTTCATTAGTCTTCTTGAGTAATGGGGTATAATATTTTTCTCTTTCAATAGCAAGTTCCACTAATCTTTTTAAGTACCTTTGCTCATCAAGACTAATTTTTCCTTTTCTTCTATAATTAACTTTATTATCGCAATATAAGTAATTTGGTTTTTTTTCAATAAAAGCAAAATGAATATGTGGCTGGTGTTTTCTATTAGTATGTACTGCAAAAACAAAACTCATATCTTTTATATCTTTAAAACCACAATACTTTAGAAATTGAGGCATTACCTCTTTAGCTATCTTTTGTTCTAATGTTTTTATATCTATATTTTCATCAAGATATTCTCTTTTAAAACTTAAAATACCTTTCCAAAGATTTGAGTTTTCAATATATTTTTTATAATTAGTTTTAATTTTTGCTATATCTTGTTTAGTAGCATAAGATCCATCTTCCATTACAAGATTATATTTTTCTTTTCTTGTATGCCCCATATAATATTCAAACATTCCGACTGTTTTTTTCTTTTCATCAGAATAATAATCAATCATGTCATCAACATCTTTTAATCTTTCTTCTTTATAATTTAATGATTTGTTTTTATTATCTCTACAAGTAAGTGCTAGACTGTATCTAC
>DVHC01000002.1 GCA_018712385.1 Candidatus Onthousia excrementipullorum
CTTTTGTTTTATCTACATTATATTTCTTATAACCCATTGGTACCTCTTTTCATCCTTTTTTTAATCATAACAAAAAAAGACAAAAGATTAAATCCTTTATCTTAATTTTTCTTAAGTTAATAACATTGCAAAATAATGTCTCTTTTTTGTTGATAATAAAAGAAAAAGTGTTATAATAAAAAATATCTTGAGGAGGAAGTAGTATGCAAGAAAAAAGTAAATATGTTAGAAACTTAACAATAGGAGCTGTCACAGGAGGTTTAATTGCAGGAGGAATACAACTTGCTTTAATTGATAAGAAACCATTTATAAATGATTATATAGATACTTATAGGGTAACTACAGATACAACTATTAGGACAACAGAAGGTTTGACAAAGTTAAAGCCAACAACTCAATATTTAACTGAAGAAGAACTTAAAGATACTAATGAAGTAGAAGTAAAAAGCTATACACAAGCTGGAGATAATTATGATGTAGAAGCCTATGGTTTTTCAAATGGTAGTTTAACAGATGAAGAAATAACTACAAAACAAAATCAATTTGAGAATGGTACCTCTTTATCTACAATAACTAATTATGATAACCATGATGAATATCAAGTAGAGGCTAGAGAATTACCATATAATTATAAAAATATTCTAGAAGAAATAAATATTAAAACTATCAATTACAATAGTGTAATAACAGTAAGAGAAAGTAATAAAGCAAATTTAGAAGATACAGCTTTTTGGATTTTAGGTACAGCTTCAGGGATTTACATAGGATTTGTAGGTGGTTATCTAGTAAGCGAGCAATCTTCTAAAGTAAAAAAGAAATTAAAATAATGTCGTTATTTGGCAACTCTTTCCTCTTGCTCATCTCCCGATTTTGTACTACAATGATTAAAATGGAGAAGAGCTATGGAAAACAATATAAAAATGACAATTTTAAAAGAAGCTAAAGAATGTATTGAAGCGGGAAAAATTAGTAAAGGAGAAGCTTTACTTAAAGGTTATCTGGATTTTAATAATGACCCAGAAATATCTAGTACCCTTGCTAACATTTACACCCAAAGAGGAGAGTTAAAGGAAGCACTAGAGATATTAAAAAGCCAAGATTCTAATTATTTTTGTGTATTTAAAAGTCTAAGTGAAGTCTATATCAAGTTAGAAAAATATGACAAATTATACAATTTGTGGAAGAAAAGTAAGAATAGAAACTTTCAAGATTTAAAAAAAGATAAAGACTTGATAAAAGCAAAACGGTATTTAAGAAGAGTACAAGTATTTTTAAAACTATTTGTAAATAAAAAGATAGATACACCTAAAGAATTAGACTATAAAGAAGAACAATATGTTAAATATGATTATAATAAAGCTCTAAAACATATCTCTTTAAGACATACTAGTCCTAATAATAATCCAAATGAAAATACTAGTTCAATATTTTATAGTCAGTATGATTTAAAGGAGTTGTTTTTAGTGGCTACTAGAAATATAGAATTTGCAAAAAGAGAAATAAAGCTTAAATGGGATTTTTCAGATACCTATATATTTTATTTCAAAGATATAGGTAGAAGTGAAAATGGTTTAAGTCTAAACTTTTTTAGGGTTGCAACTATCCCTAATACTAATAAGATAATTACAATGTTCCCTACTTTTAATAGAAAGTCTTCTAGTCTTTGTCGAATTTCTGAACAAGACATGCTTCCAATATGTAATCCTATTGTTCATTCAGCTTGACTTTGACAGTTAAAATGAGGAAGCCCTTATTCTATATAGGTTTCCTCATTTTTTAATTGTTGTATATCCGAGCTGATTTTCAAAAATTTAAAATTTTTTTAATTTCTGATAAAGTTAGATACTTTCTTGATAAATTAACATCAAATATTTCTTCAAAGTCCTTAATAACATCGTTACTAAAATTTTGTAAATATATATCATGTTCTATATTAGTACTATTAAATTTTTTTAGGGAATCAATCATTTTTCTAGTAGAATATTTTCTATTAGTTTTATACTCTAATAATCTAATAATGACAAGAGAAATAAAACAAGTAAGAAAATGAGCTTCTATATGTTCTTTAGTCCAAACATATACAGGTCTAGTTTCTAAATTTGATTTAGTTATTTTAAAGGATTCTTCTATTTTCCATAAGCCTTTATAAATATCTCTAATCTCCTTATCTGATAAATCTTTTTCACTTGTAACGATAGAATAATACCCATCAAATTTTTCTTCTTCTTTAATCTTATCGAGTTTAAGTGAGAGTTCAAGACCTTTAGGGATTTCACCAGTTTCTTCATCAAATCTAATGTTGTTAATATATTTAGTACAACCATATGAAGTGGCTTGAGTATATTTACCTGGGTTTTCAATTAAGTCTTTCGCTTTCTTAATAGCATTTTCTCTTTCATGCTTTTGTCTATCAGCATACTGTTTAGAATAATAAATCATTTGTTTTTGATATACGGTATAGTTCACTTTTCTTTTGTTATCTTTCTTAATTTTAACTTTTTTAGCATATACTCTAGATTTATGCTTAAAGATAACAGGTTTTTCTTCATATCTTAAAAGTTTTCCATTTTCATCTTCAATTCTTTCTTTATAAGTAACTAAATTTCCATCCTCATCATAAACGTAATCATTAATAAAACCATCTTGTGATATAGCCCATGTTTTAAATTCCATATCAGCCCCAATAATACTTTGACCATATACATAACCATCATGATTAGTATGGTCATCATCATTTTTACCGGCAATAAATACTAAGTTATCACTAGTATTTTGTCCACGGTCAGCGACAATTATAGTTCTCTCAATTCCATACTTTGCTTTAGTAGAATTTAAAGCAGGTCTCATTTGTAGTTTTTCAGACTCATTACCTGGAAACAAATCATAAGAAAGGGGAATACCAATTTTATCCATTAATAGTCCCATACTTATAATTGGAGTTTTTCTGTGTTCTTTTGATGGACCTTTCTTTCTATAACCTTTTTCTAAAATAGTACCATTTTCATCAATCAAATCTTCATCATTATAAGATATTTCAAAATAATAATTTGTAGTATCATAATAAGAAATAGATGTATCTCTATTATATTTATCTTTTGTATTATCCCAAATTAATTTTAAAATATCATCTTTAAAATCATTAAAATAGTCTAAACTTCTATATAAGTCTTTTAATGAAAAATCAAATTTTTCGAAGAAAACATCTTTGTTATTAAATGTTTCATTTTTACTTGCAGGAAATAATATTCTAGAAAAGATTAGTAATTCAAATATTTTATTTAAATCATATTGCATTTTTAATTTCTTTTGTTCATTACTAAGAAAGTTGTCTATTTGTAGTTCTTTATAAATTTTCTTTAATACGATATAGCCAAGATTTTTAGAATTAACATTTTCATCGATAGTTTTTGTATTAAGATTTTTAATAGTATATTCAGTTATTTCATTGTTATTTTTTTCTTTGGCAATATTTTTAAAATATTCTATAGGGTTATCAAATTGTTTTTCCAATTCATCGAGGTAACCTATTTTTTTAATAGTTTTGTGTTTTATTTTACCAGTTTCATCTCTATAACCTTGAACAAAAGAAAGATATATTCTATTATGACTTTTACTTTGTTTGAGAAACATATAATCACATCCTAATAAGATTATAGCACGATATACAAAGATAGACAACATTAAAACAGGAAAAATTTGACATAAAAAAATCCTTATACTATAAAGGGTGTTTTAAGATTTTCAAATACTCAAACTGTCAAACTTCGGAACTATCCCTAATACTAATAAGATAATTACAATGTTCCCTACTTTTAATAGAAAGTCTTCTAGTCTTTGTCGAATTTCTGAACAAGACATGCTTCCAATATGTAATCCTATTGTTCATTCAGATAGAGTCTATAGAGAAAAGACATACAGTATTAACAAAAAGTAGTTGCATTAAGCTTTAATATTTTATATAATAATACTAGATTTCTAAATGTGGTTGTAGTAGTAAAAAAGACCTATTTTAATAGAGAGTTTGTGGTTGGTGGAAACAAATAAAATAGCTTTTTGAACTTGATAACCTTAAACATTTACGGATAAGTCCGATATAACTTTAAAAGTGCATAGATTTCTATGAAGCAAGATGGTACCACGGGTTTAGCTCGTTCTTGTTAATAGGAATCTATTTTTGTTAGGAGGAGTATTATGTTAGATGAATTGATATTATTTATAATGACTTTCTTACTCATATATATAATCTATGAATTATTCTTAGTAAGAAAAGCTAAAAAAGATAAGAGAAGAAAGAAACCTGTAGAGGTTAATTACCTGATTGGTAAATATAACCTTGATATAAATAAATTAAATTATAAGAGACTCTTAAATATAATCAGTGCTGTTAGTGCTTTTGATATATCACTAGTAGTAACAATAGTCTCATTATTAGATAGTTTTTACTTACAATTATTAATAGGTTTTGTCTTAATAATGCTCTTAATACTTGTAAGTTATGATATAGTAGGAAGAATATACAAGAAGAAAGGATGTTGCAAAAATGGAAAAAATTGAGAAAATCGAAAAAAAATGGCAAGATTATTGGTTAAATAATAAATGTTTTAAAGCTATAACAGGAGAAAAAGATAAAGAACCATACTATATTTTAGTAGAGTTTCCTTACCCTTCAGGAGCAGGACTACATGTAGGTCATGTTAGAAGTTATACTGCTCAAGATGTTTTGGCAAGAGTAAAACGTATGCAAGGATATAATGTTTTATTCCCTATGGGGTGGGATGCTTTTGGTGCCCCTGCAGAACAATATGCTATTAAAAATCATATTCATCCAAAAGATGCTGTTAAAGAAAATATAAAAACCTTTAAAGGACAAATGATGTCACTAGGATTCTCATTTGACTGGGATAGAGAGTTCTCAACAACAGATCCAGAATACTATAAATGGACTCAGTGGCAGTTCTTACAATTTTACAAACATGGTATGGCCTATAAAGATAAGAAAGATGTAAATTGGTGTCAAACTTGTAAAAGTGTATTGTCAAATGAAGATGCAGCTGGTGGTGTATGTGAAAGATGTGGCAGTAAAGTTGTTCAAAAGGAAAAAGAACAATGGATGTTAAGAATGAGTGATTATGCCGAAGATTTACTTAAAGGTTTAGATGATACAAACTTTGCAGAACGTGTAAAACTAGGACAAATAAACTGGATAGGTAAATCAACTGGTGCAGAGATAGATTTTACTATTGAAGAGACTAATGATAAATTAACTGTCTATACTACAAGATGTGATACATTATTTGGTGTAACTTTCATGGTAGTGGCACCAGAACATCCAATATTAGAAAAACTAAAAGATATAATTACTAATATGGATGAAGTAAGAAAGTATCAAGAGTATGCTAAAAGTAAAAGTGCTTTTGAAAGAGTAGAAGTAAACAAAGATAAAACTGGTGTAAAACTAGAAGGTATAACTGTAAAGAATCCTGTAAGTGGTAAGACAGTTGACGTCTTTATCTCTGACTATGTTATGATGGGCTATGGAACAGGTGCAATTATGGCAGTTCCTGCACATGACCAAAGAGATTATGACTTTGCTAAGAAATATAATATTCCTATCATAGAAGTAATTGAAGGTGGAGACATTTCTAAAGAAGCTTATACTGGTGATGGTAAAATGATTAATTCTGACTTCTTAAATGGTTATACCAATAAGAAAGATTCTATAAATAGAATGTTAGAGTACTTAAAAGAAAATAATTTAGGAAGAGAAAAAACAAACTATCGTTTACAAGACTGGATTTTCTCAAGACAAAGATTCTGGGGAGAACCAATACCAATGATATACTGTGAAAAATGTGGATGGCAACCTATGGATGAGAAAGACCTACCTCTATTACTTCCAGATGTTGCCGAATATGAACCAACTGATACAGGAGAGTCACCTCTTGCTAAAATAACAGACTGGGTTAATACAACTTGTCCATGTTGTGGTGGTCCTGCAAAACGTGAAACTGATACAATGCCTAACTGGGCTGGGTCTAGTTGGTATTTCTTAAGATTTATGGATGCTCATAATGATAAAGAATTTGCATCAATGGATGCTATGAAATACTGGAAGCGAGTAGATTGGTATAATGGTGGAATGGAACATACAGCAAGACATTTACTATATGCAAGATTCTGGGTTCAATTCCTATATAATATTGGCCTAGTTCCATCTAAAGAAATGATTTATACAAGAGTAAGTCATGGTATGGTTTTAGGACCTGATAATCAAAAGATGAGTAAGAGTAAAGGTAATGTTATAAATCCAGATGATATTGTAAAAGAATATGGTGCTGATACACTTAGAACTTATGAGATGTTTATGGGTGATTATACTCAAGATGTTCCATGGAGTACAGACTCCCTAAGAGGATGTAAGAGATTTTTAGATAAAGTAGAACGTCTAAAATCTAAAGTTAATGATAAAACTGGCTTTACAGAATCATTAGTAGTTTTACAAAATAAGACAATAAAAGACATTGATTCATCACTTTCAAGGATGAGTTATAACACTTATATATCTTCATTAATGATTTTAACTAATGCTTATGATGATTTAGATAGTATTACTAAAGAAGATTATCATTTACTATTAACCTTACTAAATCCAGTCGCACCACATATTACCGAAGAGTTAAATGAATCTTTAGGATATGAACCATTATGTTATGAAAAATGGCCTACTTATGATGAATCTAAACTTATAGAAACAGAAAAAGAAATAGCAGTCCAAGTAAATGGTAAAGTTCGTGCTACTATCACTATTAATATAAATGATAGCGAAGATGTAGTTAAAGAAAAAGCCTTAGAACAAGACAATGTAAAAAGATTCACTGAAGGTAAAGAAATAGTTAAGGTTATTGTTATTAAAGGTAAAATAGTAAATATCGTTGTAAAATAGTTTTAAACAAGCAAAGTGGAAAAAGATAATTCCCTTTGCTTTTTTTCCGCAATTTTTGTGGAAAATTACAAAAACTACTTGACAAACAAAATAAAATATATATAATACTATACCAAGTGAGGAGATATAAGCATTTATGTGAGCTATCTCGGGCTTAAAAGCCTACACAAATTATTTTGGAGTCACGAATAATAATAGTTCGTGGCTTTTTTTCATACCACGAATAAAAAGGAGGAAAATAAAATGGATTATGCAGTATTTGTTGCAAAGGAAGAAAAAAATTTATATGATAGTCTAAAGAAAGTTATGCCTTATGTTTTAAAAAAATCACAAAAAGAGGAAGTTGAAATACTATCTATTCTTGAAAAGTTGGGTTATCCTATGTCTCATTTAGGTACATATCTTTATAAAGACGTAATCGTTGCGGTTTGTAATATTATCAATGAAGGAGAAATAACATCTAATAATAAAAGAAGAAAACTAATAGCAAGACTAAATGATGGTTATGATGAAATCTATAAACAACTTGCAAGAGAAGATAAAGAAATAGGTTGTAAAACTTTTCATTCTTATATAGAAGGAGCTATAAGGGATATTGATGAAATGAGAACAGATGCATCTTTAGCCCAAAAGATATATGGTGATAAAGATATTACTTATGGAACAGCTGCTTATCGTATAGCAGATTACTATTTAAATGAATACACATATGATTATGGAAGAGCCAAAGTTAAAAAGTTAAATAATATGAATGATATTAGTGACCAAAAACTTATATTAAAATAGTAAGGAGGAGAAAGCTATGGAGAAATTAAGACATGTAATACCTAGTAAAGAATATGAAGAAAAAGCAATAGATTATATAAATGAATTTAAAGAGTATGGAAGCCAAATAAATGGTACTGGTAGCTTACATAGATATTTAGATAACTATGATGGTTGGTTAGAACATTTAGAAAAAGTTAGAAATACTATTACAAGCGAAGAAAAAGTACCAGCTGAAACTTTCTTTCTTGTTAGAGAAAGTGATGATAAAATAGTAGGTATGATAAATATTAGATTAGTTTTAAATGAGCATTTAAAAGAACTTGGAGGACACATTGGTTATAGTATTAGACCTACTGAAAGAAGAAAAGGTTATAATAAAGTAAATCTATATTTAGGACTATTATTTTGTCAAGAACATGGCATCGATGAAGTTTTATTAGATTGTGATAAAGATAATTTAGGCTCTGCTAAAACCATGCAAGCTTTAGGTGGTATTTTAGTAAGAGAGTATTTCGAAGATAAAGAATATCATTGTGTAGTTCAAGATTATGTTATTGACGTTAACAAAGCGATTAATAAATATAGAGATATTTATGAGCCTATGATTAGTAAAGAAGAAAAGATTATCAAATAAAAGTGAGTGTGTATAAGTATCTTAATACGAGCTACACAGGGAGATAATCCTACACGTTAAGCACGGAGTCACTGTTAAAAGTGTTACTTCGTGCTTTTTTCTATTTTAAAAGGATGATATAATAAATAAAAATAAAAGATTAAATGTTGTATCATAAATAATAAAAGGAGGAGTAAATATGAACAAATATGAAAAAGTTTTTGAATCAGAGAGAATTTATTATACAAAAATAACTAAAGAATTAATTGATGATTATTTAAATATGATAAATGATAAAGAAGTAGCAAATAAAATAAGCCACAATCCTAAAACTTTTACTTATGAAGATGAGTTGAAATGGGTAGAGATAAACTTAAAAGAAAATGCCATAATATTTTCCATGATAGAAAAATCAACTGATGATTATATTGGAAATATTGAAATAATGCATATTAATGATAAAGGAATTGGCGAAATTGGAATTTGTATAACAGCTAAAAAACAAAATCAACATTATGGAACAGAAGCTATGAAAGCAATTATTAAATATGGAATTGAAAAAATAGGATTAAGTGGATTAGAACTTAATGTTTACAAAACAAATCCAAGAGCAATTCGTTGTTATGAAAAAGTAGGTTTTGTCCAAGATGGTATCGGTAAAACCCAAGAAGATATACATATGATATATAAAAAAACAAAACAATATAAAAAGTGAGGAGATAAGAATGACAAGAGATGATGACAAATACAAAATATTAAAAGAATTTTATAGTACTGGTGCTGAAGATAAAAGATTAAAAGAAGATAAAGCACATCAAGTAGAGTTTCTAACTACCACCAGATATATTAATAAGTTTTTAAAAGATAATGATAAAATATTAGAAGTAGGAGCAGGAACAGGTGCTTATTCAATTTATTATGCTAAAAAAGGTTATCAAGTATCTGCACTAGAATTAGTTAAAGAAAATATTGAAATTTTAAAAAGTAAAATAACAGATGATATGAACATCAGAGTAACTGAAGGTACTGCTTTAGATTTAAGTTGTTACGAAGATAATAGTTTTGATATGACTCTAGTCTTAGGTCCACTATATCATTTATATACAGAAAGTGATAAGAAAAAAGCCATTGAAGAAGCAGTAAGAGTAACTAAACATGGTGGCTATTTATTTATTGCATATCTAACAAATGATTCTGTAATGCTAAGTTATGCTTTAAAAAAACATCATTTATTAGATAAAGGATTATTTGATGAAAATTATAAATTTTATGATAAGAAAGAAGAAATATTCACAGCATTTAATATTAGACCTGTTCGGCAAGCTCAATTATAAATTTTGATTATATAAACAACAAATTATTCTTAACCTTTTTTCATATCTATTCATATGATTTCTATAAGTTTCTTTCATAATACGAAAAATTTTAATAGTT
>DVHC01000009.1 GCA_018712385.1 Candidatus Onthousia excrementipullorum
ATGTATAAATTACAATAGGACATTTTGTTTTGTAAATTGGTTTATATCTATCTATAGCTACTTTATAATAGGACATTTTGTTTTGTAAATACTTATGAAAAAAGCGGACATTTTGTTTTATTAATCACAAAAGGTCATTAACTTTTCCCAGTCAAAGATACTTCTTGTTATTCTATCTAGTTTTAAAGCCACGATCGTATTGATTTTTTTACTCTTAATATCTTCTTTTAATCTTTCAAATTCAGGTCTTAAATTGCCTGTTTTGGCACTTATTCCAGCATCCTCATAATAATCTACTATTTCATAATTTTTGAACTTACAAAATTGTTCTAATCGTTCTTTTTGCTCAGGGAGACTAAAGCCCTCACGTGCTTGATCTTCTGTACTAACTCTCATATAAAGTCCACATAATTTTTTCTCATTATTCATTAATTTGTTTCACTCTCCATTTTATCTTTTGGTATTTTTATTGCAAAACCAGTTGTTTGGGGAGTAAGACTCATAAACTCTTCATCATTAACCTTAAAACATTCATTTTTTTCTAGGTTATTTAATGTTTTATCATCATTATACATTAATACCATTTTGTATTTATTCATGGCATATATTCCAAATATTATCCCTTTAATTTCTTTGTGTTCTCTTAAAATGTCTATTATTTCTTTTGAAAATGGTAATAATAATCTTGGCTTTGAGTTTCCTTTTTTTATATAATAACTTCCAAGTGGAGATACATCTTCGGCAAAAAACCAAAACTCTATATTTTTTTCTTTTCCAAAATCTTGTTCAATGTGTTCTCTGTATTCTGGTATATTATTAATATGTGATAAAAATACCTTTTTAAAATTATCGTAATATTGTTGTAAATTACTTGTGTTTTTTATTTCATCATGGACAATAATTTCTGATTTTGTTTTTAATTCAGAATTGATTTTGTTTTGCATTTTTCTTTCAATAAAACTCTCTTGAATTTTAAAATCACTACCTTTTTTTCTTGTGTTCTTATAGCTGTCAAATTCAAAATGTTCAATAGCTACTATTTTATTATCATATATGGATAAAATATCTGGTCGTTCATATATACCCATATAGTGGAATAACTTATTAACTTCTTGCTGTTCAAAATCTGAATATGTAATTGCAGTTCCATCTTTAGATAAATATTTTTGTATAATCATTTCTAATTCACTCATAACACCCATCCTTTCTAAAAAAAGAGATAAAAGTCCTAGAAATATCTACTACCTTTATCTCTTTAACTTTGCTATTAATAAATTGTGTACTTCCAAATCAATAACCCCCATTAAAAAGATTTGGCAGGTAAATAACCCCTTGTTTTGCTTAATATAATAAAGTTTTTAAGAGAAAAAGTCAATATCTGCTCGTTGAATAATAATAATAACTAAGCCATATTCTTGATATAATCTTCTACTTTCATTAATTTATTTTTTGTACAATGTGAATATTAGTGTTTTGTAGTATAATATTACCTCAAGGAGGTATTTATAATGAAAAATATTATAGATTTCATATCAGAAAATTCAACTTTTATAGAAACTTTTTGTACAATTCTTTTAGTTATTCCTGTTTTAAGTTTAATTTGGGAGAAAATTAGTAGTCAAAAACCAAAAATTACTGTTAATTTTGAATTGATTAGAAGCAGTTTAGCTTGCATAGTAATCCACAACTACGGAAATGTTGCTGCTGAATTAAAATCACTAATTTTTAATGAAGAATTTTTATTAGAGCTTGATAAAAGATTAGCAAAAAAATTATTAAGTATGAAAGAAACAAAAATATATCTGGCACCAGGTCAAAAATGGATTATAAACTTTGAAACTAATATATTTAATATAATTAATGACTTTGAAAATAAGGAATGTAAATTGAAATTCACTTTTTCTAAACCATTAAAAAAATTTAGATATAAAGGAGCAAACAATATTAAATTTGATGATTATTCATACTTTACTTTATATACTTCTGAATTAGGTGAATTAAATAATACTTTAAATAAAATACATGGAGAACTATCAAAAATATCTAAAGATAAAAAATTAACAGATGTTGAAACTAAAATTTGTACTGAAATAAGTGATTTAAAAGATGAGTTTATTAAGCAGATAAAAAGTGAATAATTTTTCATCTGCTTTTTATGTAATCTTCTAATTCTACAAGTTTAATCTTTTTATTTAGATTACCTATATAAATATCAGTTGAATAGTTAAAGGCTAGAAAAGTAGTATCATTTACAACGATTTTATGAGGCTCAATGTAGTTTAAGTTTGTATTGTTAATTCTTTTGATACTTCCATTAGTAATGGTAGGAGTAACGTGACAGAACTCACAAATAAACTCAATACGTTGTTTCAAACTTTTTTCCATTTCTAACTCATGTGTAGTAAACTTTATCATAATTAACACCATCCTTTCTTTAGGATGATTTCTATGTACTTCCAAGCTCTACGGGAGTTCGGAACACAAAAAAATCAATCCAAACGGATTGATTATATGTTAAGTTCAAACATAAAAGTTCGAACAGAAACGTCACTGGAGCGATAACAAAGGTTATTTGAAACTCCTAAAGTAAAAGTTGATAAACAACTAATCACTAATAACATTTTAACACAAATTTAGCATAATTCAACAAAAAATCTTTATTTTATGTTACAATATATCTTTTCTTTGACAGCAAAATTGAAAAAAGCTAGGTATAATAAGGCCTAGCTCAATTTTTGAATGTTGTGCACCAAAACTTTTTTCTAAAAAATTAAAATTTTTATAAATCATTTTTTCTATTTTACTAAGTAAGTAAGGTATTCTTTGATGATATTATGATTATATCATTAAAATTCTAAAATGAATAGTAGTATTTAAAAATAATAGTAAAAAAATTTAAGCAAAATATTTGTTGTAGACTGTTGCACAACAAGAAAGTATAAGATACTTGACAGCACAAAACTCTTATTTTAAAAGGGATAAATACATATTAGAGTAAAACGTAACTGTCAAACTTCGGAAGTAAAAGTTGATAAACAACTAATCACTAATAACATTTTAACACAAATTTAGCATAATTCAACAAAAAATCTTTATTTTATGTTACAATATATGACAAAACACTTATGCCATAAAGGAGGTTATATATGGTTAAAATCAAATCTTTTTCTACTAATAATGGTGATATGTTTTACATTAAACATGGTAGTGATAATTTTACGATTATTGATTGTTGTATTGATGAAGAAAATAAGAATTCTATACTTAATGAACTTAAAAACGAAAGTAAAAATAAAAGTATAACTAGATTGATTTCTACACATCCCGATGATGATCATATAAGAGGTTTAAAATTTTTAAGTGATAACTTTTCTATCCCTAACTTTTATTGTGTAAAAAATGAGGCCACAAAAGAAGATAAAACTGATGATTTTAAAAAATATTGTGAATTAAGAGATTCAGATAAGGCATTTTATATTTATAAGGGGTGCTCTAGAAAATGGATGAATCAAGATGATGATACAAGAGGATCATCTGGAATAAATATTAAATGGCCTGATAGATCAAATGCTGATTTTCTCAATGCTCTACAAGACGCAAAAAATGGTGATAGTCCAAATAATATATGTCCAATAATAACATATTCTTTAAATAATAATATTACTGCTTATTGGTTTGGTGATTTGGAAACTGATTTTATGAATAATATTAAAGATAAAGTTGATTGGATTAAAGCTGATATAGTATTTGCATCTCATCATGGTAGAAGTAGTGGAAGAATACCAAACGAAATATTAGAAAAAATTAAACCTAAAATTATTATAATTGGAGAAGCACCTAGTGAAAATTTAGATTACTATACTGGTTATGAAACCATAACACAAAATACTGCTAAAGACATTATTATTATCTGTGAAAATAATACTGCAGACTTTTTCGTAAGTAATTCTAATTATAAAACAGTTCCAACAAATTTAAAAATAGTTTATGGCAAAACTTTAGATGGATATACTTATATAGGGAGTTTAGAATATGATGGATAATTTTGGATTTAGAATTAATAAATACTTAAAAGTGGCTTTAGTTGTTGGATTAATTGACTTGTTGGTTTTTTATGTAATTGGTAAAGTTTTTAATTATATGGATTTATTCCATATAATAATAAATAATTGGAAATATGCATTTTTATTTGTGAGCAGTGTTTTATTAATAATATATCTTTTTGATATCTTATTCTTTTATGATAGGAATAAAAAATACAAATTTTTATTAATATTTGATGAGCCTTTTAAAAAGTGGCAAAAATATATTAACAAAAAAATTGTTATTAATAAAAATCATAAGAAAGTTGATTTTTATTCTGATATTTATTGTAAGGTTAGAAATATCAATAAAATACAAGGTATAAGAGATGATGAAATATTAATTAGAGATATTACTGTTCATTTAATATCTACAAATATCATAATTCTTTTTGTCTTCTTTGTATTGGAACAGATAGAAATTAAAATTTGCTTATATTGTTTTGGAATCATAGTTTTAATTTATATATTATTAAATTTGGCATATAGAAATTATTTAAAATATTATATTAATGAGATATATATCGAATATATTAACTTAAAAAAATAATTATGTTATAATATCATTTATGGAGGGTTTGTATGACTTTAGAAGAAAAAACAAAATTTATAGAAGAAAGTAAAGAGAAAAACTATTTGTTTATCTCACCTAGAATTATTAAAGGTGGTGCAACATTAGTTGATAGTTATGAAGCATTAGAATTATATGAAAGTATGGATGAGAATACAAAAAAATTTGCTGAAAAGGAAATTGTTAATTTAATTTCAAATGCTAACTATAATGATAAAGAAGCAAAAGATTATTTAAATTTTAATTTAGTTTTTTGCGGAGATTTTGATGATTTACCAAATGATGTTGGTAGTCCAATTGAATTTATAATGGAAAATAAGGAAAGAATAGTTGCAGTATATAGATATGTAAAGAGTACTGTACAAAGAGAATTCTTTATAGGTTTCGCTCAATCAGAAACAATTTATAACTATGGTTATATATATTTAAGTTTGGCAAAATTATTAGAAGAGTTTGAAAAAAATAGTGTTAAATATGAAATAGATACTACTGAAGAAAGATTTACTCCCGCTTTATATAGAGATGACACAGCTACTAGATTTGTAATTAGTTATAGTCCTAAAAAAGAAATTGAAGGAGAAAAAGGACATCAATTAAAGAAAGTGAGAAAGGATGTATAAATATGACTAAAAAGTATTCACAAGAAGAATTAGACCAAATTCTTTTATCAAAAAAATTAAATGAATTCTATCTAGCAATAATTGAAAATAGACAAGAACTTTTAAGTGATGAAGAGTATGAAGAAATTGTAAGAAGAGATAAAACTATCTATGGTGATAATAAAGAAGAAGTAGAGGATTTAATTAATAAAGTTCAAACAGATGAACATCTAAAAAATTTTGCACCTAATTTAATGAGAATTATGTATAGTTTAGCACAAGTAAGACGTTTAGCAATTTTAACAATGGTTGACGATAATGTTTATGATATAGGAAGTGCTAAATTTGAAGATTTAAAAAGAAATAAAATTATACATTTTGACAATTTAACAACTCTTTATGATGAATCTAATGCTAGAGTAAGATATTTCACACCAGAAGAAGAGCCACAATTAACACAAAGAACTGTTCTAGTAGATGTAGATGATGAATCAATCATCCAAGCATATGAAAATGCACATATTCATCAAGAAGAAAGTGAAGATTTAACTAGCGATTTCTTTACTGAAGTTAAGGGTAAATCATATACTTTAAAAAGAAACTAATGATAAAAAGATGATTTATTTTTCAAAATCATCTTTTTTATTCAAATCTAAATCTTTCATATCCTCCTCATCTAAAACATTATCTTCATACATTTCATTAACTACATCAATATATTTATCATCTTTATCATACCAAATATGAAGTTTACTATGTAAGAAAGTGATTAGTTTATCAAATTTATCTTTCCAATAATTTAAAGTACTTTTAATGTCATTAATAATAGAGTTTAATTTAGAAATTTCTTTATTTTTTTCTCTAATTGTATCATTTAAAGTATTAACTCTTAAATTAAGTGCTTTATTATTTTCAGTTAAGGTTTTGATTTTATTTTGATTATCTTTTAATTGTTTATCAACATTAATAAGAGTATTAGATAAAGTTTGGATTTTATCATATTCCTTATTAGTTGTTTCGACTTGATTGATAAAGTTGATGAATAAGTCTTTATCTTCTTTTGATAAAATATAGTTATCTTTACTAAACTTTGAAGTTTTAAGATTATCAATTTTATCTTTAACCTCTTTAGAGCTGTTCTTAAGTTCTAAATATTTTTTATTTGATTGCTCTAAATTTTTGTTATTTTTTTCAAGTTGCTTTTTCATTTGAATGTAGTTATCCATATCAGAAATATGAATATCTTTATTTCTACCTTTTTGTTTCTGTTTTAGTGAGTGATCTAAATTATACTCTTGATTAAATTCTTCAATACATAATGTTCTCATTTTATCTTGTAATGTTTTTAAAGATTCTTTTGTAAATACATCAGATTTACCAACTTGTTTTTCCATACCATTTTTATTTTTGAATTTAATTGGTACTCCAACAATATGCATATGTGGACTAGTTTCATCATAATGAATAATTGCACTAGCTACTTTAAAATTTGGAACAAGCAACTCTAAATCATCTACTTGTTTTGTATAAACATTTGTCATTTTCTTTTTAAAAATTTCATCTTTAGTATCCCAATATTCTTTGTCCCCAAGTTCAATAATTATTTCACAAGCAAGATCTTTCTTTTCATTGTTAGATATATTTTCAAAGTAATTATCTATCATACGACTTGGTCTAGTTTGTTTAGAGTTATATTCAAGTCTTGCTTCTTCAAATTCATTTAAATATAATTTTTTAACATCTTCAAAAGGAGAAGAAGTGCCTCTAACAATTTCTATTAGTTCTTGTTCGTTATCATATTTTCTATAATTATGTTTATCTACTTTAGACAATTGTCTTGCATTTTGAATAGCATTGTTACTTAAAGAAGTATTACCACTAACATTATTTTTGCCATTTTTTCTTGATATATTTTTTCTGTTTTTATCACTACCTAAATGTAATGAATAAGCAAGTTCTTCCATATAAATCACCATCCTTTTTGTAGGAGTATATTTTGACATCCAAAATTTCTAACCCCCTAGGAATTTTGTACGTACCATACAAAATATCCAGTGGGCTAAGGTTTAACACCTTAGAATCCGTTTACTTTATTTCGTAATATTTCAAAAGCAACGCATTAGAAATAAAACTACATAAAGTATTAATTTTTAAATTGCTATCGCCACTTTCATTGAACTAAGTTCAACAAAACGTGCCACGCATTTTAAAAATTTTCTTCGGTAACATTATCGGGTATTGTTTCAAATACATCTCTAATGTTAACCTTTATATCATTCGGATTATTCATTGTAGTAAACATTCCCATTGATACGAAAGTTTCATTTCCGTTATTATCTTTTTGTAGAGGGAAAGCTCTTATTGGTATCTCATTTTTAAGAAATGGCCCAATCTCTAACTTTTCAGTTTCCTTATAATAAGTTCCTTTATAAAAATTAACTTCATAATATTCATTTAATCTATATAAATGTTGTATAACTTTTCCAATTGGTAAGTATTCACTATATCTAATCTCACTATTAATACATATTCCGTTAAAGTCATAAATAAATGGTCTTTTTCTATCAATAAAACCTTGTTTATAAAGTTCTTCGTAATCACTATAAAATGTAGATCTAAAATTAATTTGTTTAACGACATATTTTTTATTTACAATTTCAAGTTCTATATCATCTACATATCTCATAATTATGTCTGCTTTTGTTTCTCTATCTAATAAGTCCCAATTATCATTAAAAGCATAATAACTAATTGGTAATTTAACTTTATTAATGAAGTCCATATCTCTTTTTAGTAATATATCTTCCGTAGTAAAGTTTAATTGTTCTGCTTGTTTATTTTCTAAAAGTTTAGAATTAATTAATTTAATTTGATTTTCAATTAATTCAGATTCTTCTTTATATTCGTCCTCAGTAAATAGAGAATCTATATATGCTTTTCTTATTCTATCTTTTTTATTATTTAAACTTTTTAATTCCTTTTCTAAATCATCTTTAGGATTATTAATTTTCGATTTTAATACTGGCAAGAAAAATTCATTAACAATATTATCATATTCAAGTATATCTGCAAATAATGTTTTTACAGCATCTTCAATTTCTGTTTCTTTAATATTATTTTTACAATCTTCGCACCTATAATAGAAATACCATTTATCTGCTTTTATTTTATGACTAGCTCCACCAGCAAGTATTCTTCCACATTTAGGACATTTTAATTTTTGTAAAAATATATAAGTTTGTGTTCTCATATAATTCTTTTGGTTTTTCTTTTTTTGTACTTGGCAGTTTTCCCATAGTTCTTTTGAAATTATTGGCTCTACAACATTTTCATAATAAGTAGGATGATTGGTTCTTTTTCCGTGTACATAATCACCTTTATAAACTTCATTTGCTATTATTCTTAGTATTCCTGTATCTTTCCAGTTTGTTTTACCTAATACTTTTTCTTCGTTAAATATAGTAGCAATATTAAAATAAGTTTTTCCTTCAAAATACATATTATATATTCTTACAACAATATCTTTAGTTAATTGATCAGGTACTAATAATTTGTTTTCATGTTTATAACCTAAAGGTGCTCTTGCAGGAATGTGCCCTTGTTTGATTGCACCAGATAAACCGATTTTAGTTCTTTCACTTGTTCTTTCTATTTCGTTTTGTGATACGCTCATCATAATTCTTGTAATCATTTTTCCATTAGCAGTAGTTGTATTAATATCATCATTCGCACATATTAAATCAAAACCATATTTTTCAGATGTAGTGAGCAAGTTTTCCCAGTCATATATACTTCTAGATATTCTATCAAGCTTTAAAGCAATAACAGTATTTATTTTTCCAGTTTTAGCATCATCTATCATTCTATCGAATTCTGGCCTATGATTGCCTGTTTTAGCACTTATTCCTGCATCTTGGTAATAGTCATATATCTTATAATCTTTAAATTTGCAAAGGGATTCTAATCGTTCTTTTTGTTCTCTCAAACTAAAACCTTCACGAGCTTGATCTTCAGTACTTACTCTTAAATATAATCCACAAATTCTTTCTTTATTATCCATAAATTTCAACTCCTTTTTTACAAAAAAAGGGAGTCAAAAATACTAGCTACTAAAACTAATACTCTTGACTCCTCTTAAATAACAAATATAACTTTTTTTAATCATATAGAAAGTCTCCTTTATTGGTGTATTACTATATATTTTTATTTATAATTTGTCAATTACATATTTATGTAATAGTTTTAGTCTTAATATAATCTTCTAATTGGGATAATTTAATCTTATTAGATAAATTTTCGATAAATATGTCATTAGAATAATTAAAGGCAAGAAATGTAGTGTTATTAATAATTATTCTATGTGGTTCAATATAGGTTAGATTTGTTTTTTCTATTTTTCTAACATTACCATTAATAATAGTGTATTTTACTTTACAAAAATCACATATGAATTCAAGTTTGTTTTTTAACGATTCTTCAACTAAGATTTCTTCTTTAATAATATTTACCATAATACCATCCTTTCTTTTTAGAGTAGGATAGTTTCTTATAACACAAAAAAACTAATCCATTTCTGAATTAGTTATTTATCAAAACTCGAAAAGTTCGAGCACATTTCACTATGGAGCGAGTGTCGTAGTTATCTACAACTCTTTTCCAATAACGAAAGAGTACATATAATCTTCCGTTGCTAATAATATTTTAACACAAATTTGCCTTTATGTCTCGAAAAAATTAATGTTTTTTGGTAAAATTAATGTGTTAGAAAAGTTCTGAGGCGGTGAAATAAAATGCTTAATGACAAAATTAATATTGATTTACATATACATTCTAAGGCAAGTGCTTACAAAGATGGGGTAATTGTAGAAAATTCTGACAAAGAACATATAGAAACTCTTATATCAAAATTAAAAGATAATGATATTACTTTATTTTCAATAACTGATCACAATAGATTTGATTATGAATTATATAATAATATTAAGCAAAAACTAGCTGAAAGTGAAGAAGATAAAAAAAGATATAACTTACCAGGTGTTGAATTTGATGTAATATTAGAAGAGAAAAAGCCAAAATGCCATATAATAGCTATTTTTAATGACAAACATGAAGACAAAGTTAAAGAAATTGAAAACAAAATATTTTCAATTAGAAAGCTTTCTAATGCCAGTGATTCATATACTATTCAAGAATTTGAGCAAATTTTAAAGAAAATAGGCATTGAAGTTATTTTAATTGTTCATCAAAAACAGGCATTAGATAATAACTTTGGAAATACTGATAGTTTATCTAATGCTACCGATAATCCATATCAATTTATAGAGGTTGGATATATAGACTCGTTAGAATATAATTATCCTAGAGTTGAAGGAATTGTTAAAGATAGTTTAAGAAAAGTAGATATGGATTTTCCAATTATAACAGGAAGTGATTGCCATACTTGGGAAAATTACCCCTATCATAGTTCTTCAAACGGAAAAGGAAGAGATTTTACATCTTTTAAATGTCTACCAACTTTTAAAGGCCTTTTAATGGCTATAACATCTTTTAATTCTAGAGTTAACAGAGTTATAAATCCAAATGAACATTATATTAAATCTATTAGTATAAACAATATTGAATATCCACTATCCAATGGTTTAAATGCTATAATCGGCGATAATGGTTCAGGCAAATCTTTATTATTAAATTTAATTGCTCAAGGTGATAAAAAATATTATGATTATCTTGTAGAAAAAAATAAAATAAAATATTTTCCAAATGATGACACTTTTCAAAAAGAATATATTAATTATATTTCACAAGGAGAAATAGTAAAAAAAGTTAGAGATGGAAATCTTTTTGATGATAGTGATATAAAATACTATGATAATATAGAAAATAAAGATATCTTTGCTCAAAAAATAAGAAAATATTTTGATGATTTAATAGCTTATGTTAATCATAATATTAGTATTAATGAATCTAGGAGCAACTTAGACAATAAGAAACTAAAAATAACACCTATAGCTAAGAATTTCTTTCATCCTATTGTTAAATCTGAAATTGATCTTGATGATATTACTCAGGATAATCAAAGAAAAACAGAATTAAATAGAATATATGAAAATTTAAAGTTAGAAATAAATACTAACATGGAATATTATTTAAGATTAGGAATTTATGAAAGATTGCAAAATAATTTAAAAGAATTAAAACAAATATTAGATATTGTTATCAGTAAATTTAATCATAAAAACAAATGTAATAAAGTAAGAAGCTTAATAAAGAAACACTTGGATGATTACAAGATAGAATTAGATACAAAACGCACATCTGAGGAAACTGAAAGGACACAAATTGTAGAAGAATATGATAATTTTAAAAAGTGTATAATAGACTATATTAAATTAGAAAATAAAGAAAATATTTTTCCTATATTTCCAAATAAAATGGCGGGATGTTCAGTCAAACCTTATAAAAATTATGAATTTAAAAAGCATACAGCATATCACAATGCAGATATAAAGAACGAATTTTATCAATATTGTTTTAATTCAAATTACGCTAATGAGATTGCTATAAAATCAATTAATACAAAAGATTTATTATCATCTGCATTAAAAAATTCATCATTAAAAGAACTGAACTCATTTAAATTAGGAAGACTTGAAAAATTTATTGCAGAATGGAGCAAGGAGACTACTTCTATATCTGAAATAACTTCTCAAGAAAGTATTGGAAATACTCCAGGAGAAATTTCATTAGTATATTATAAATTTTTAATTCAAGATTCCGATAAAGAATTTTATGTTTTAGCAATAGATCAGCCAGAAGACGATATTAATCCTAAAAGAATAAAAGATTTTCTTTTAAAATATCTTGGATCAATTAGAGATAAAAAGCAGGTTATTTTAGTTACCCATAATCCTTTATTAGTGGTAAATTTGGATGTTGATAATGTTATATATTTGACTAAAGAGAATAATGAAATAAAAATTAAAAATGGAGCTTTAGAATTTGAAAATGAAGAATATTCAATTTTGGACTTGATAAAAAATAATCTTGATGGTGGTTATAAAGCAGTAGAAAGGAGATTAAAAGTGTATGAACGTGATGAAGATTAATTTAACAATGAATGAAGATAAAAGTATTATAGTAAAAAATATATCAAGTGAAAAATTTTTAAAAATAAATTTTGATAACAAAACTATTACGGCTACTGATGTTTATGAAGTTTTATCATACATACCTAATAATATTTACAAAATAGAAAGCAATATTGATGATATAACAGATGGCAATGATAAAACTTATTTTTCTGATATAATTAATTTAATGAATTCAATTATTACTGAAATAAATGAAATGGCTGATAGCCAAAATAATGTATCTAATAATGATAATTCTAATTTAGATGGGGGAAAAGTTTTAGAGGTGGTTGGATAATGAATATTATTAGATCAATAGACTTATGGACAGAACAACATGATAATCACTATGAATGTTTTAATGGTGCATTTATTGATGGTTTTGAAAATAATAAGGTTCCAATTGATAGTTATAAGGTAGTTAAGAATTGTAATTGTGAAATTTTAGTAGATAATAAAGAAATTAATATTAATAATAAGCACAACGCTATCATATTTTATAGAAATAACGTTCCTGTACGACTAATGGTAATAAATAAAAATACAGATGTTGATAAATGTATTGATGTAGCATTGTCTCAACATTTTAATGCTTCTTTATTAAGAAGTTATTACGATAAGAATAACATAAATTCAAAATTAATTGATATGCACGAAGAACCAATTTTCAAAGATACTGATAATCTAAAATCTGAAACAGATGTTGGATCTTGCGATAGATGGAATTTATTATATTGTATGTTAAAAGGTAGTTATACAGAAAGCGAAACATCTTATGGTAACTTTCGAAGTGATAGATATGAATTTATACCTAATATATTTATAAAATATAAATTAACAACTGATACAGAAAGATTTGAAATAGAACATAAATGTGCTTTTATCAA
>DVHC01000010.1 GCA_018712385.1 Candidatus Onthousia excrementipullorum
ATTGATGAAGATGAAGAGTATTGTTATTATAGGTTGTGGTAATGTAGGACTTGCGTACTTAAAAAAGTTATGTATGACTGATATAAATGTTGATATAAGTTTAATTGATGAAGATGAAGAGAGGCTTGAAGGTGAAATACTTGATTTAGAACAATCTTTAGTCTATAGAAATAGCAATATCAGTTTAAAACTTGGTGATTATAGTGATTGTGATGATGCCGATATAGTTGTAATAACTGCAGGTGTTCCCCAGTCTACAAAGGATAGAATGAGTGATTTAGAGAAAGCGAATGAGATAGTAGTTGATATTACTAATAAATTAAGAGATACATCCTTTAAAGGTATTGTTTTAGTCGCTTGTAATCCCTTAGATGTTATAACAGAGTTAATCGCTCATTATACGGATTATCCTTATAATAAAGTAATAGGTACTGGAACAATGTTAGATACCGCAAGATTAAAATCATTAATCAGTAAAAAAATTAAAGTTAAACCTAATGATATAAATGTTTATGTTTTAGGAGAACATGGTAATAGTCAGTTTGTCGCTTGGAGTAATGCTAATATAGGTTTAGAAAACTTAAATAGATTTTTATCTCTTGATGAAAAAGAAGAACTTGAGTATGAAACACGGCATATGGGTGGAACAATTACTAAACATAAAGGTTATACTAATGATGGAGTAGCATCATGTCTTTTAGAACTTACTTTATGTATTCTAAATGACTTAAAGAAAGTATATCCAGTATCAAATTATAATACAACTTATGATGTATACCTTTCAACACCATGTATTATAGGTAAAAATGGAATAGAGAAAGTTATTAATATAAAATTAACTAGTGATGAAGAAGAAAAATTAGAAGAGTCAAGTGAAGTAATTAGTGAAGCACTTGATAAAATATTACCAAAAGAATTGTATTAGGAGGTATTAATTATGGGTAATTATTTATTTTTAGTAGTTATATTTTTATTTATGGCGATTGAAGCAGTTTGTGCATATAAGTTTTTTAGGTTAAAGAAAATTAAGTTAGGTGTGTTTTCTACTATTTATTTTCTTATTACTTTAATCCTTACTTTAAGTTACTTTGGAAGTCGTGATGTTGTAACAGAAAATGAAGTAGAAAGTCTTATTAATGGACTTACTAGCTTTAATGTATTTGCAATCTTAATTCTCATTCTTAATATTAGTATGGTAATAGTTAGTACCATTAGTTATGTTAAAGTAATGGGATGGAGCAAAGAGTTAAAGAAAAAAAATAAGGTTTAAAATCTTCAATTATAAAATAAAAGAGGAAGAATTTATAAAATTTCTTCCTCTTTTTGTTTGTCATTTATTGTTATACTTTCAGGAGTTATTTCACTATTTGTATTTTCCTTTATTTCTATGGATTGAGGCATCTTTGTTTCTTTCTTACTTTTAAGATTTAGTTTAGATGCTACTGTTTCACTTTTATCTCTATCTTTAGATTCCTCATTATTTTCATTGTATTCAATCCCTCTAATTTTACAATAAACATCTAAGTCATCATCAACATCAATTATCTTATATATCTCATCAAAAGTTGTAGAACCATCTAATACTTTCATAAGTCCGTCTTGTAGCATTGTAATAACATCAGATTTATATACTAATTTATTTAAATCTTCTTTTTCTAGATTTTCTTCATTTAAAGCATTTCTAATCTCATCATTAATCATTAATACTTCTTGAATAGCAATACGACCGTGATAGCCTTTATTACATTTATCACATCCTTTAGGATTAGCATTGTATATTTCTTCTATATCTTTACCTAAAGCTAGTTTAAATATTTTCTTTTGATATGGAGTAGTTTTCTCCTTTATACGACAGTGATGGCATACCATTTTAGCAAGTTTTTGAGAAATAATACCTGTTAAGGCACTTGATAACAAATATCTTTCTACATTCATATCTAATAATCTTTCAATAGTACTTAGAGAGTTGTTAGTATGAATTGTAGATAGTACTAGGTGTCCTGTAATAGAAGCACGTACAGCGATTTTAGCAGTTTCACTATCACGAATTTCTCCTATTAGAATAACATTAGGGTCTTGTCTTAAAATAGATCTTAAGACAGTAGCGAAGTCAAGGCCTATTTCACTATTTACTTGAACTTGGTTTAAGCCTTCTAGATTCATTTCTATTGGATCTTCAACTGTAATTATGTTTGTTTCTTTTTTATTTAATACTTGTAAAATAGAGTAAACTGTTGTACTTTTACCAGAACCAGTGGCACCTGTTATTAAAATAATCCCATTAGGCTCAGCGATCATTTTCTTTAATTTTTTAAAATTGTCATCATTAAAGCCAAGAGATTCTATACCTTCAAGACTTCTAGAATAGTCAAGAATACGAATAACACATTTTTCACCCTCATTAGTAGGTAAGGTAGATACACGAGTTTCTAGATTAATACCTTTAATAGTTCCTTTGATAGAACCATCTTGGGGAAGTCTACTTTCAGTAATATTCATGTTAGCGATAAGTTTTATTCTTGTTATTAAATTTCTTTCATAAATCTTAGGTATTTCTGTATAATCTCTTAAATCTCCATCTATTCTGAATCTTACCATTAAAGAATTTTCTCTAGGATCAAAGTGAATATCACTAGCACCTGCTTCTGAGGCTTTAGCAATAATATCATCTACAACATTAACAATAGGTGTTTTAGTCATATCATATGTTACCAAAAGTATCAACCCCTTTACTTTCTTTTATTCTTTTACTATAATATATTATATAGTAAGAATGACTTAATTACAAGAGGGAGCTTAAAATGAGAGAGAGAAAAGTGTTAAATAAAAAGGGATTTATGTTAGTAGAGACTTTAATTGTTGGTGTTTTTATTATGGGTATTTTTTCATTGCTTTATACTAATTTTTTCCCTCTAATTGGAGAATATGAAAGATATAAGGATTATGATACAGTTGAATCTACTTATATTGCTCATTGGGCTCGGATGGTAGCTTTAAAAGGATTACCTGATTCTAGTTATAATACTGCTAAGAATAAAGGCTATCTTGATATAACAGATTGTTCTTTATATACTACTTCTGATGGTCAACAAAATTGTGCAGCTTTTAAAACTATGAATAATGTTTCTAAAATTTATTTAACTCCATATTCAACATCTACTTTTAAAAGTTTTGTTAAAGATAATAATAGTTTTAGTAGAAGTTTTAGAGAATATATTGCATATTTACCTACTTATAGTAAAAATACTAGCAAGACACCTACTAGTGGATATTATAGAGTTATTGTAGAATATGTTTCTGATAATACATATAAATATGGGAATATTGAACTATATAATGGCAATCCAGAAGATTATATTAGTGAAACACCAAAAGTACCTAGCACTAATGTTGGTGATGTGTTGTTAGAAAATGTACCAGAGTCTAATCAATATGATGATGGTACGGATACCTTTATAACAGGGGAAAATCCTAATAATTATATTTGGTATTCAGGAAAGCTTTGGAGAGCTGTATCTGTTAATAATGAAGAGAAGACAACTAAGTTAGTAACCCAGTGGAATATAAGTTCAATTGGATATTCGACTGGTAGTACTGTTTTTGCAGATAGTTTTATAGAAGATTGGTTAAATGATACCACCATAGATGGTTTCTTAGGTAATTTAAGGGAACCAGATAAGTTTATAGTAATGAATAGCAAATGGAATGCAACAATGGATGCTACAAGTTTAGGAAGTATAATAAGACCAAGGGACGATGGTACGATAGTAACAGATGCAGTAGGATTACTTAATATGTATGAGTATCAGTCAAGTTATCATGGAACAACTTATAGTAATGGATATTTAAATAATGGACTTTATTGGTGGACATTAACACCATATTCTTCGTCTAATACTCGTCGTATTATTAGTACTGGTGCGGCAAGTGTAAGTTCTCCTGCGATTAATTCAGGTGGAATTAGGCCGACAATAAATTTAAAATCTAATATAAAAATTGTAGATGGTGATGGAACAATAAATAACCCTTATAGGTTAGAAGGAGATAATGATACTAATTTAAATGGAACATTATTAAATACCAGATATAGTGGAGAATACATTCGTTTTGGTAATGATGAAAATAATCTATATCGAATAGTAAGTCATGAAAATGGTGCAGGAACAAAAATAGTGAGTTCTGAACCATTAAAGAATTCTGGAACCTTTATAACAAGTGCATTTGGCAGTAATAAAACATTTTCAAGTACAAATACAATTGGTACATTTTTAAATGGAGATTACCTAACTAATTATGTAGATAGTAATTATAGTGAAATGATAGAAGATAGTACTACTTGGTATTTAGGAATAATAGGAAGTGGTTCTTCATATAAATTAGCAAAATATACAGACGTGAGTGGAACTACAATAACATCAAATACAGCAAATTCTAAAGTGGGGTTGCTTCGTTTTGGAGAATTAATGGCAGGCCAGTTTGATAGAGATGTTGTGAAAGGCGGAACTTCTAGTACAGGATTAACAACAACATATTGGACATTAACACCGTATTCTGCATCACGTGTTCTTTATGTTAATAACTACAGTTGTATGTATGATTTTGAATTATCAAGTAATATGTTTAGTGTTCGTCCATCCTTGAATTTAAAATCTAACGTCATAATAACAGGTGGAACAGGTACTAAATCTGACCCATTTACATTAGCACTTAAGTAGAAGGAATGGTGATAATATGAAACTTAATAAGAAAGGTATTACCTCTGTAGAACTATTAGTATGTTTTATAATTATTGCAACTATAGTTGTTAGTATGTATAATTTAATACTTAATTATCGGAATAGAGAACAGATAGAAGAAGTTAATAATGAAGTTGTTTCTTTTGCTAATAATTTACAAGAGGTAATTCAATCTGATTTTGTAATGGGACATTTAGTTAATGTTAGTAATGTAAGTAATGATGGATATAGTGCTACTTTTACTTTTGATAGTTATACAACTACTTTGAAGATAGATCCAGATAGAGGAGTTATTAGTTATGGTAGAAGTGGAGAAGTAATAGATTATGAGATTCCTGGAATTGTTGATTTAATGCTTTCACCTGATTCAAAAATTACTTATATACCGGCTGCTAATGGTTATGTAAAAATAGATATTATTTTAACACATCCTAATTTTAGTGATGAGACATATTCTTTTATGATAAACTGTCCTGTTAATTATATTTATTAGAATAAAATGTAAAGAACTAAAGCGATAGATGTTTCTATAATTCTACCTATGAAGAAGTATTTATATTTAATATCTTCTTCTTTTATATTGTTTAATACTTGTAGATGGACTGAAAAACTACCAAAGGTGATAAAGGTTAGGACAAGTAACCCTTTTATGTAATTAGTTGTATCAATTGTATTTACTAGACTAATACCACTTGTCATATCAAGAAGACCTGTAAGTATGGTATTAAAAAAAGGATTTAGGGAAAGAGTTGTTGTAAGTAATTTACTAAAGAACATAAAGAAAGTAATACTTCCTAGCATAAATAAAAGGACTTTAATTGCATCATTTATCGCTTTAGGAAGTGCTTCTAAAAAAGACTTGTTTTGGTGATTATTGGTTATTTTTGATGAGATAATTTCTTTAGGTCTTAGGATAATACCAAGTATTATATTAGATAGTATTTGGATTATTAATATTTTATAGGCAAGAGATAGACTATTTAAGATAAGCCCACAGGTTCCTAGAACAAAAAGGGGATTAGCAAAGTGGGTAAAGGTTAAGAGGTAATTAGCAGTATTTTTATCTATGGTTTTATCTTTATAACTTTCTACTACATATTTAGAGCCACTAGGAAAGCCTGATATAAGACTAACTAAAATAATAAAAGAACTATTACCTTCAACATGAAATATCTTTCTTATTAAGGGATTTAATTTTATACTTATTTTAGTAGCAAGTCCTAGTTCTAAAAGAAGTGATGCAAGGACAAAGAAGGGGAATATAGAAGGAAATAGTTTTGTTTTGAAGATATTAATACTACTAATACCACTTTCTATAATTAGGGAAGGGTTAATAAAAATACCTAAGTAGAGAAATAATATAATAAGTACTGCTAATAATTCTTGATATTTTCTTTTCATAATATTACCTTCTTTGATATAATTTAATAGTAAAGGAATGATTATATGCTTAATAAAGTTTATTTAAGATTAAAAAAATTTATGAAAGATTACTATAAAACTATTATATTTCTAGTGATATGTTACTTTGTTTTTACTTTTCCTTTGCCTTATTATATATATGCTGGGGGAGGTACTATTAATATTGATAATAGAGTAGTAATAGATGGGGATAAAGATAAGAGTAAAGGTTCTCTTAACTTTGCTTATGTAAAAGAATTAGAAGGTAATGTGGCATCATTCATCTTAGGTAATATTATTCCTGGCTATGATATAGAAAAACAGGAAAATGTAGAGTTAAATGAAGATGAGACGAGTGAAGATATTATGTTTAGAAATAAAATATACTTAGAAAATGCTAATCAAACTGCTATCATGCTAGCATATCAGAAAGCAGGAAAAGAGGTTAGGATAAAGAATAAACACTTTTATATTATTTATGTGGAAGACAAAGAAGAAGATGGTCTAAGAGTAGGAGATGAACTTCTAAAAGTAAATGGTAAGGAAATAGAGAATGTAGAAGATTACACTAATGAGATACAGAATCATGAAGTAGGAGAGAAGATTAAGGTAACTGTTATTAGAGATGATAAAGAAAAAGATGTAATGGCAACAGTTAAAGAAGGTGACGATTATAAAGTAACAGGTGTTTCTGTTAGTACAATTTATGAATATGATACTAATCCTAAAGTAGAACTTAACTTTAAAGAAAGTGAAGGTGGTCCTAGTGGAGGCTTGATGTTAACTCTTGCAATATATGATAAATTAACTAAAGGGGACTTAACTAACGGTTTAAAGATAGTTGGAACTGGTACTATAAGTAGTGATGGTACTGTTGGGGAGATTGGTGGTGTTAAATATAAGTTAAATGGAGCGGTAAAAGCCAAGGCTGACTTGTTTTTGGTACCTAAAGGTGATAATTATAAAGAGGCTTTAAAAGAGAAAGAAGAGCATGATTATGATATTGAAATTAAGGCGATAGGAACTTTTGATAAAGCGGTGGAGTATTTAGAAAACTTAAAAGAATAAAAAATCACCGAATGAAAATGCAAAATCTCACCGAATGAAATCGCAAAATCTCACCGAATGCAATTGATTTAATTAACTAATTAATGTATAATTATACTTATATAAGGAGAAACTTAACTATGAATAAGAAAATTGAGACAGCAATTAAATATTATAAGTTATGTACTAAATTAAAGGATACTATTAGAACTGGTCCTATTGTTTGGAATGCTAAAAGAGAAAGAATTGAAAGTGTAGCTGAACATATATATGGAACTCAAATGTTAGCATTATCTATTTATTATCAATTAGGCTATAAATTAGATATTATGAAAGTTATTTTTATGTTGGCAATTCATGAGTTAGAAGAAATTGAAATTGGTGATTTAGCATTTTATGAAATCACTAAAGAAGAAAAATTAATTAAAGGTAAAAAAGCAACGGATTATATATTAAAAGATTTTCTTGGAAAAGATGAAGTATCAGCTTTATTAGATGAATACAATGAAAGAAAAACAGATGAGGCAATATTTGCTTATCACTGTGATAAATTAGAATGTGATATTCAAATGAAGTTATATGATCAAGAAGGTTGTTTTGATTTGAATAATCAACCAAATAATCCAATTCTTAATAATCCTAGTGTCAAAAAAGTATTAGATAGTGAAAAAAGTATATCTAATGCTTGGATTGAATTTGATAGAAGTAAGTATGAGGATGATAAAAACTTTATTGAAATAATTGATTATTTGAAAGAAAATGAAATTTAATTTGGAGGATGCAATGGAAATAAAAAATTATAAAAAAAGGATAGTTGATGAAAAAATAGAAAGGTATTTAAAATTATTTGGGGCTATATGTATTGAAGGTCCAAAATATTGTGGTAAGACTTGGTCTGGTAGATATCATGCTGAAAGCGAAACTTTGCTTTATACTAAAACTGGTGAAAAATCTAATGAAGTAGAACTTGCAAAAACATCTCCTGAAATAATCTTAGAAGGAGAAAAACCAAAACTTATTGATGAATGGCAAGAAGCAACAAACTTATGGGATGAAATAAGATATGATGTTGATAGAACAGGTTTAAAGGGGCAATATATATTAACTGGTTCATCTACTCCCAGGAGAGATGGTATATCTCATAGTGGAGCGGGAAGGTTTGGTAAAATTCATTTAAGAACAATGTCTTTATATGAAACAGGTGATTCAACAGGCGATATATCATTAAAAGATATATGTGATGGTAAAAAAATATCTAAAAATACTGGAAAAGTTAGTTTAAGGAAACTTGCTAATTTAATTATAAGAGGTGGGTGGCCTGGTAATATAAATTATTCTAGTGATGATGCAAGAAAATCAGTAAATGAGTATATTAATTTAATAATAGATGATGATTTATCTAGATTAGAGGGCATTAATAGAGATAAACATAAAGTGAAATTATTATTAAAATCTCTTGCTAGAAATGAAAGTACAACTGTTACTAATACTACCTTAAAGAAAGATATAAAAGAAGTTGACAATGAAGATATTGATACAGATACAGTAGCATCTTATTTAAATGCTTTAGATAAATTATTTTTGTTAGACAATGATGAGCCTTTTTCAGTTAATATTAGATCAAGTATAAGAGTTAAACAAGCAGAAAAAAGACATTTTGCTGATCCTTCTATAGCCTGTGCACTTTTGAATTTAACAGAAGAAAAGCTTATTAATGACTTGGAAACCTTTGGTTTTTTATTTGAAGCATTGGTAGAGCATGATTTAAAAATATATGCTGATTCTTTTGATGCTAAATGTTATCACTATCAAGATTATTTAAATAGAGAGATAGATTCAGTAATAGAATTAGAAGATGGTAATTGGTGTGCTTTTGAAATAAAACTTGGCGTAAATGCCATAGATGCTGCAGCAAAAAATTTAATTAACATAAGAGATTCAATAAAAAAGGAAAATGGTAAAGCTCCTTCAGTTTTATGTGTTATATGTGGTATGAGTAATGCTGCTTATAAAAGGCCTGATGGAGTATATGTTGTTCCTATTACAGCTTTAAAAAATTAAATTGATGATATCTAGTAAATAATATTGAATCATGATAAAATTCATGATTCTTTCTATTAAATAAATAAGAAATTTTAAAAGTGAAGATTATATGAATAGTAGAGTATTTAGAAAGTTTAAAAAAATAAAAAGTCACCGAATGAAATTCTTAAAAAGTGTTCATTTGTATTTATAGATATAAGAAAAGAGATAAGTTATTTTGCTTATCTCTTTATTCAGTTGGTACACCAGTTGTGTTCTCGTCTCCACTTGGTTCATTTCCAGAGCCTCCAGAGCCGCTACTATTAGGGCCTTCAGAACCACCGCTTCCTCCAGTATTGCCACTTTGTTGATCTCCATTATTGTTACCATCAGACGGATTATCAGGCTGAGTAGTGCCTACAGTATTATCTTCTGTGTCATCTGTTTTTTCTTCTTCTTTATCAGTAGGTGGAGTATAACTAGGTTCATCTTTTGGCTCTGTATATCCACTACCAGATAATGTTAACACAACACTACCACTTATTAAATCTATTCTTTTATTAGCAGGATAGCTTTGTGCTACTACATAGCCACCAGTTCCTTTAAATGTAATATTTATACCATGAGCATTGGCATAACTTCTTGCCGCGCTTTCACTATCTCCTGTAAAATCAGGTAATAAATCATAAGTAAAAGCTGTTTTGTAAGGACCAGTTCCTGTTACAGTTTTCTCATAATCTTCATCATTGATAGAGAAGGAGAACTCTTTAATCATGTCAGGCTCTTTCTCACCAAGATTTATTTTCATTGCCTTTATAATATCATCACGACTCTTAGTATTTGGAACATAATCCCATAAAACCATTCTACTTCTCTCATCATAAATCATTTGACCAGTACCATCTAAATATAATTGTTCAATGTTAATAAGGTCAGCATCATCTTTTTGTAAGGCATTACTCATTATATCTTTAGCAATGTCATAGAAAGATAAAATTTGTTGTTCTGTAAAGTTAGTATCAAGATTATTAGTAATAGTATTTAAAACATCCATAACTTGATTAATACTTTTCATATCTTTAACTTTATTTAATATACCTTGAATTACTAATTGTTGATTTAATCCTCTATCTAAGTCTCCTGCAGCAAGTTGTTTTCTGTTTCTTGCAAGGACTAGGGCTTGTTCACCATTTAATGTTTGAACTCCTGCATTTATACAAACTTGTCCTTCACGGTTAGAGTTATCTGTACATAAATCTTGAGGAACATCAACGGTAATACCTCCTAGAGTATCAACTAAACTAACTAAACCTTTAAAATTAATCTTAGCATAATAATCAATGGTAACATCAAAATAATTTTCAATCGTATCCATCATACAGTCAGTTCCATAGGCAGCGGCATGAGTTATTTTATTTTCAGGAGTACCACTCCAACAAGCGATAGGAACATAACTATCTCTTGGAATGCTTAACATAGTTGCATTTAAAGTATTAGGATTAAATGTAACTAGTATTAAACTATCACCATTGGCAACAGTGTTTTTAGATAAACCTTCTTCGGCAGAGTCAACTCCCATTAGAAGAATTGTAAATGGTTCTGTTACAGATTTACCTTTAGATGAACTTCTGTTACTAGTACTTGCTTTTTTCATTTTTTTCTCTTGTGTTAAGATTATTCTTGTATCATCTTTAATGTTCTCATATGTTTCCATACTTGTAAACATAGATGGATAATCAGTTGGAACAAAGATTGAATCTACTTCACCAGCATATAAATCAGCCATGGCTGTAAAGTAATCATCATATTTTACTATTTCATTGTCATCTTTTAGATTATTTTCTTTAATAACTTCATTAGGAATAATATTTCCTTCTGGTGATGTTTTATCAGAAAGTATTCCAATAGTGTTATCTTTTAAGTCCTTTACATTTTCTATTTCACTACTACTTGCAACTATTAGGCTACTAGAATAAGTAACTGTCTCTCTATTAATACTAGATAAAGTTCCATAAGCATACATTATTAAGCCACTAATCGCACAGTTTATAAGTAAATAGAGTATTAAAAAGAAGGTAAGAAGCCTTGACCTCTTTTCTTTGTGTCGTCTTTTAGACCTGACTTTGAAAATTATAACTAAGTCTAGGACAACAAATACTCCTATAACGATATATCTTATTACTTCTTCAACTGGTCCTAATAATAGGATGTTATAAATAGCGAATATATTAGTCAGTATTACAAGGATACTAAGTATCGCTAGCCATAATCTACATTTTTTCTTTTTCTTATCTTTTTTTTCTTCAGTTTTCTCTTTATTCTTTCTCATCGAATGACCTCCACGTTAAACATAAAACTATACCTTATCATTATAGACTATTATTTATTATCTTTCAACCACTGTACTTTTGTTTGTATTGTAAAGTTGACGGTTATTTATAGCATTTTAAGAGAAATTTGTCTAATATTCTGTTATAATGTAGTTAGAAGGATAGGAGTTGGTAGTATATGAAGAAACTTTTTTGTATTTCATTAATCTTTATTATGCTTTTTACTTTTATTCCTAATGTTAATGCAAGTAGTTATATAGTACTAAATACTAATAAATATTTTAGAGTAGTACCAGGAGGAGATTTTGTAGATGGTATTACGGATGGAGTTTTACTTGCAGGTACGAAAGTAGATTTAATTAGTAAAGATGGTGGCAGTGGTCATAGTTGTAAAAACCCTTGGTATAAGGTTAGTTATAATGAGAAAGTTGGATATATTTGTTCAAGTGACCAGGTAGTTATAGATGTCGCTGATGTTGACCTTAATGGAGACTTTGAAAAAGAAATGATTAGTAAGGGCTTTACAGAGAGTTATTTACCTTATTTAAAGGCGTTGCATGAGAAACATCCTAATTGGAATTTTAAGGCAGTGAGAACTAATATTGATTTTGATACTGCTGTTACTAATGAGAGTTATGGGGAGATTAGTTTAGTAGATGGAACTGATGAGAGTTTAAGAAGTAAAGAATGGCCATATTATCAAAATGGTGCTTTTATGCAGATAGAACCAGGTTGGTATGTGGCTAGTAGAGATACTGTATCATATTATTTAGACCCTAGAAACTTTTTATCTGAAGAATATATCTTTATGTTTGAAGATATTAAATATAATGCTTCTATTCATACAGAAGATGCGGTTAGAGGAGTTACTAAGGGAACATTTTTAAATACTAATGAATACTTAGATATTTTAATGAAAACGGCAAGAACATATAATATTAGTCCTGTTTATATTGCTAGTAGAATTAGACAAGAAAAAGGCTCAAGTGATAGTATTTCTACTACAGGAGAAGCTTTTACTTATGAAGTTGATAATAATTGTTTAAATAATTTAGGTTATACTAGTAATCCTAATAGTTGGAATGCACTTAACTCTTGTGGTAGTGGTAGAGTTTACAGTGGTATTTATAATTACTTTAATATTGGGGCCTATGGTTCTTATAAGTCTCCCCAAATTAGAGGCTTGATTTGGGCGAATGGTGGTTTTGATGCTTCAGTTACTACTTATAATAGGCCATGGAATAGTAAAGAAAAAGCGATTATGGGTGGTGTTGACTATATTGTAGGTGCTTATGTAAATAATGGTCAAAACACTTTATATTATCAGAAGTTTAATGTCGCACCTGATGCAGTCTATCCTACTTATACTCATCAGTATATGACTAATATAAGAGCCGCTTCAAGTGAAGCTTATAGTACTTATAAGAGTTATAGAGATAATGACTTGTTAGGAAATAGTTATGAGTTTTTAATACCAGTTTATAATAATATGCCTAATGATAATGAAGTAATACTACCTGATGATGAAGATAAGGAAGAAGAAATCGTTACAACTCCTAATATTGATGTAAATACAGGTGTGGTTGGAGCAGGCTTTAAGATAGATGGCGATGTTATTTCTAATATTTCCTTTAATACTAATGTTGATGTAATTAATAGTAAGTTAAGTAGTGTTAATGCTAATTTGAAAGTTACTAGTTATTTAGATAGATATGGAAATAAAGCTAGTGGTAATGTTGGTACAGGGGATACTTTAGTAATTACTAATGGAAGTACAACTAAATCTTTTAAAGTAGTTATCTATGGTGATAATAATGGTGATGGTAAAGTTAGTATTCTTGATTTACTTAGAGTACAAAAAGATATTTTAGGAAGTAGTAGTCTATCTACTTATGATAAAAAAGCTAGTGATACTAATAGAGATGGTAAGATTGATGTCGTTGACTTATTAAGAGTTCAAAAACAATTACTAGGAAATAATGTTATAGAACAGGGATGATGCTTTATGAAGAAAATATTATTTATATTAGGACTTAGCTTCCTTTTCTTTTGCCCATCTGTTGTTGATGCTGCTTCAATCTCAGTAGCAGGGACAACATCAACGGGGACAGTTGGAGGTAATATTACAGTAGGAGTTACTATAAGTGAAGCGAGTGGACTAGGTAGTTGGGAATATAGTCTAGATTATGATAGTAGTAAACTACAACTTTTAAGTGGTAATACTCATGTCGTTGGTTATGTAGATAGAGAAGGACAAACTAGTCAAAGTTATACTTATACTTTTAGAGTTAAAGGTACTGGTTCTACTACTATATCTGTTGTTAATACCGCTATCGCTTCTTGGGATGAAGTAGTTACTAGTCCAACTGATAGTACAACAATTAATTTAATTAGTCGTGGGGAAGTAGAGAAAAACTATAGTAGTGACAATAACCTTGCTAGTCTAGAAGTAGAAGGTTATACACTCAGTCCAGAGTTTAATAAAAATACTACTAATTATAAAGTAGAAGTAGATAGTGATACTACTAGTGTTAATGTTAAAGCGACGGCAAGTGATAGTAAGGCCAGAGTTAGTGGTATTGGTGATATAGAAGTAGGAGAAGGTGCTAATACTATAAATGTGGTGGTAGAAGCTGAAAATGGTTCTACTAAGACTTATACAATAGTTGTTAATGTTAAAGAAAAAGACCCTATTAATGTAAAAGTAGATAAAGAAGATTTAAGTGTAGTTAGAAAAAGTGATGAGTTAAAAGACTTAGTTAAAGATTATTATGTAGAGACTACTGTTAAAATAAATGATGAAGAAGTTCCTGCTTATAAAATAGAAGCCTTAGACCTTACTTTAGTCGCTTTAAAAGATGATAAAGGTAATATTAAGTTTTATACTTATGATGATGGAAAATATTCTTTATACCAAGAGTTAAGTGGTGGAAACCTTACAATTCATCTTTTAGATAAAGGAAAATATCCTGCTAATTATAAGAAATATACCGTTACTATAGAAGGAGTTGAGTATACTGTCTATAAATTAAATAAAAAATCTAAATATTATTTAGTCTATGGCGAGAATGTTGAAACAGGTAAGAAAGGTTTATACTTATATGATAGTGTTGATAAGAGTATCCAAAGATATTATACTGAAGAAGTAGAGAGCCTAAATGATGAGTTAAAGATTAATTCATATATAATAGTTGGTCTTACTTGTTTAATAGTTTTATTATTAATAATTTTCTTAATCGCATTACATACTAAGAATAGTAGTAAAAGAAAGACTAAAAGAGAAATAAAGAAAAGATTAAAACAAGAGAAGAATGATTTCTTAAAAGATTAGGAGTGTAGTTTTATGGAAACGAAAAGTCATAATAAACATCTAGGTATTTTAATATTTATTGGTTTTTTATTAATTATTATTGGAATTGTTTCTTATATAGTTATTAATTATAATAGTGACCAAGCTGAAGTTAAAAGACGAATGGATGAAGTAAGAGAGTTTTATAAGACTTTTAAAACTGATATAGAGAGCTTTAATAGTATTAGAGAAGATATCTATACTAATGTTATTACTGATAATATGTATTATCAAACTTTAAAAGATAATGATGCTAGTTATAAAGAGATATTTAATAATTATAAGGATAGTTTAGAGAAAATTGATAAAGATTATAATGGAGTAAAAGATAAATGTATTAATGTTTTACATCCTGAAGCGGATGTTAATAATAAGTGTGAAGCGATTATTTCTTCTTATGAAGAGGTAGTTAATACTTATGTAAGTGATGTTAATAGTTATAATAATTTAATTACTTCTTATAACAAATGGTTAACTGATACTAATAGTAGTGATACTAAATTGGAAAAGATAAAGTCAGATAGAGATTATATAGATATAAATGGTGATAGAGAGTATAATGGTAAAAAAGAAGTAGAAAAAGAAATAAGTGATGAAGAAGAGGATAATACAGGAGTGGTACCAGATGAATAGAAATGACTTAGATAAGACAATTTTAATGCCTAGTATTGCCAGTGAAATAAAAAAAGAAAAAAGAAAAGAGAAGAGTTTGGTTACTAAGGTAATAATCGCTTTGTTTATAATAGGAAGTTCTCTTTCTTTATTTCTTTTTTATGGACCGATAAGTGGCTTTCGTAACTTTTGGATAACTTCAGCGATGACTTCTATGTCTCATCAATACCTTGCTACTTGGTTTTATAATGATGATGTTATTAATGAAGTGTTATCTAATAATCATATAATTGAAGTAGATGAAAATACTAATCCTGATTTAATTAATTTTAAAGATTATGATACTAATGCTAAGATTTATAAAAATGAATATGAAAAACAAATTTTAACAAAAGACCCAGGAAATGATTTATATAAAGTTATTGAAGTTAGTGGTAGTGGCTATCAAGGTTATTTAGTAGCGATATATGACCCGTCTCGTGTTTCTATTGCGACAACGGCTTATCTTGGTAAAAGAGGAGAAGCGATTACTACAGTTGCAAAGAGAGAAAATGCTGTTATTGCTATTAATGCTGGAGGCTTTTATGACCCTGATTGGAATAGTAATGGGGCTCTTCCTCATGGAACAGTTATCCAAAATGGTAAGATTGTAAGTGATTTTGAAGATGCCCAGATGGGTGGAGGCTTTGTTGGCTTTACTAAAGATAATAAATTAGTACTTGCTAAGATGACTAAGGAAGAAGCACTTGATATGGGGATGAGGGATGCCATTGAGTTTGGACCTTTCTTAATCGTAAATGGTAAGAGTAGTTTTGTTAAAGGTAATGGTGGTTGGGGGATTGCTCCTCGTACTGCTATTGGCCAAAGAGAAGATGGTATTGTCTTATTCTTAGTAATTAATGGACGTCTTGCTACATCTATTGGTGCAGATATGGGGGACTTAACAGAGATAATGGAAAACTATGGTGCTGTTAATGCTGCTAATATGGATGGAGGTAGCTCTAGTGCTTTAGTAATCAATAATAAGATTATCAATACACCAGTAGCAGGTGGTAAAGATGGTCTTAGAGATATACCAACATTTTGGATAGTTAAGTAAATTAACTATTCTTTATGCAGGAATGGCGGAATAGGTAGACGCACTACTTTGAGGGGGTAGTGATTAATTAATCGTGCGAGTTCGAGTCTCGTTTCCTGCACCATTGGGAAATCTGTTCGAACTATTCGAACTTTTGATATAGGAATCAATCAAAAATGATTGATTTTTTCGCTTATATGAAAAAATCAACCTAAAAAGAAAGGGTGGTGTTTATGATTAAAATTATTAAGGAAGAAATAGAAATTGAAGAATCATTAGAATTGAGGTTAAAGATAATATGTAATTTTTGTAATACTGCTCCAACAATAATAAATGGAAGTATTAGAAGAGTAGAACATACAAATCTTACTTATATTGAACCACACAGAATAATTATTAATGATAACTTATATCTTGCTTTTAATTACTCAAATGAAATATATATTAATAATTTAGGTAAGAAACTAAAACTATCTGAACTTGAAAACTATATAAGACAAGCATACATTTTGTCAAAGAGAGAGAAATTAAATCTTTTCAAATTAATATTTTTGTGAATAATATTAAGTGGGTTGGATTTATTTAATCTCTTTGATTGAAAATTTATAATAATCTAACACTTTTTATTTTGCAATATATTTTTTTGATAGAACTAAAGACTTTTCGTTAGAAGTTTGGTACAATATATATAATATAGGAGGTGCTTTGTGAAAACAGTATACTTAATAAAATATTGTGGACCATTTGTGTATATAAAAAATTATGAAGATTATGAAAATGTTTTATAGGAAGATTATAATAGAAATATGATTCTATCTGTCGAGGGAGAAAAACGAGCAGAAAATTTATGTGAAATAGAAGAATTATAATGTAGAAAGAATATTTGGAATAAAAAAATTAAGTGAATTGTCTAAAGATTTTAATAAATTATCATTTTATGATAAAAACTATAAAATGCGAAGTGGAGAATCATTTAATGATGTTGATGAAAGATTTATTGATTTTATTAATAAATTGTTAAATCAGAATAATGAAAGTTATGCATTATTTATACACGGATTAATTTTATTATCATATTTAGAAACAATTTGTAATTTTAAATTTGATGGAACAAACTTCGATATAAAATACAATGGTAAAGAAGTATTAAATGGCAATCCTAAAAGTCCTAGCGTTTATAAAATAACTTATAATGATAATAAAGAGGTAATTAATGTTAGTTTAGTAAAGTAGGTGATAAAAATGACTATACAAGAGCAATATATTGAATTACAAAAATGTAGAAAACAACAATCTTCTGATGTTTTAAATAATAAAAAAAGAATTGCTTGGGAATATTTTAGAAGTCTTACTGATGTTAGTAATTTAGAAAAAAATTTAAGTTCTAACTTCATGTTATATTATGCTCCTTTAAAGCAAATAAGAGGAACAAATATGGTTAGTTGGCAAGTTGGAGATAACAAAGAAATATATGTAGATGAATCGTTTGCAATAACTAATCCAGAATTAACTAATATTCAACTTCAACATGAAGTATTACATGGATTAACTTCATTTAAAGAAAATCAACAATACTTCTTTGGACATCGATATGATGGTTCTGGCAAATCAAATTATATGGGTTTAGATGAAGCATCTACCCAAATGTTTGCAGAAGATATGAGTGGTGTAAGACTAGATGAAAACACCGATTATTTATATACAATTAAAAATGTTATGAGAGTAATGAAGTCTATATTTAGTGCAGATACTATAGCAGAACAATTTTTAAATAATAGTAATAGATTTGAAGAACAATTTAATGAGGCAACAAGTTTTAAATTTGAACCTTTTGCTTTATTAATGAATGATGTTTATACTTTATCTAAAAGTTATCACTATAGTTCATTAACTCAAGAACAAATTCAAGAATTAACTGCTAAAAAAAATAAGTTATTTAGATTTACATCAAATTTAATTAATCAATTTGCACAAGATAATCCAACAATTATAGATAAGATTTGTGATGAATTAAATGATGAAAATATGCAGCAAAAATTAAATATAAGAAGAACAGAATTGTCTGATTCTAGTATTCATAGGAGGTAATTATGAAGCTATATGAAAGTAAAAATTGGAAAGTAGTATTTGTTAGATGGTGCCAAGAATTTCCTGGAGATTGTATTATATCTTCAAAAAAGGAATCGTTAAGTGATTTAACAAAAGAAGAATGGATAGAATTAGGTGAATTGGAAAAAGAATTAGAAAGAATTACTAAAAAATTATTTGATGCAACAATGTTCAATTTTGCTTGTTTAATGAATAATGCTTACAGAGATAAAGAAACTCCACATGTCCATTTTCATTTCATTCCTAGATATGACGGCAAAAGGATAATTTTGGGTAAAAAATATAAAGATAAACATTTTGGATATAATATGTGGAAATGGTCATTAAGTAAGTTTAAATGTCAAAAAGATATTTTTAGCAGAGAAGAAAAAGAACAACTATATAAAATGATGAAAGATGAGTGGAACTATTATAAGTAAATATGTAAAAGTAATGTATGGAACAACAAGTGGCGTCTGAAAAATTTAGAAAGGAGTAATTATGCTAGAAAAAATAATTCAAAAATGATTCGGGAAATTACTAATTTAGTAAATGAAGTAAAGTCTAATCTGTTTAGTGAAATTAATAAATCTATTCTTTATTTATATTGGAATATCGAAAAAAATAATATTATCTAATGAAAATGAATTTAATAATCGTTTGGAGTATGGTAAAGAAGTTTTAAAAGGTTTATCTACGGAACTTACAAAATATTTGGATTTGTATGATTTATTATATATAAAAGTCAACGTAAAAATACATAAATTGCTAGCAAGTGGTAGAATAGTTGCCGAAAAGTTGCCGAAAAGTTGCCAAATAGATTGATAGTTTTAAATATAAAATGATAAAAATCAAGGGTCTAGATGAACTCACTTCGTTCGCCCTTGATTTTTTATTTGATGTCTACTATTTGGGGTTCACATCAGTACTCATGCTTTTTATTTCATAAAAATGATTATGGTGATGCCTAATAGTATAGTTTATTTTTTGCTTGTTTTTAAAACTTTGATTGGTCCTTCATTTGTAGTTGTTAAATTTTCTTGTTTTTTTAAACATAAAGTTTGATAAAAATTTCTTCCATTTTATCAGGATTATCTACTATTTCATTTTCTTTGTAATAAGATACTAACTTTTTTATAGCATCGTCTACTTTATTAAATTCTTCATATTCAAATTTTGATGCTCTATCAATAACATAAAATTTAAAAATGTTATCATCTTCTTCTAAACAAATATCACCCAATCCAAAATTAATACTTGGTCCTAAATATGGTAAATATTGTATAGTTAATTCATTTTTTAATCGGTTATAAATAATATCATTATTTTCATCTGTAAAATATTTTCTTTCCATAAGTTACCTCCTTTGATACATATTATAGCAAATAATTCTTATTTGTAAATTAAAATAAAAGAAGTAAGCTATAAACTTATTTCTTTTAATAATCTAATAATTAATAATACATAGTAGAAGTTTGATTAGCAATTACTGTACTTACGGCAATTACTAATACTATAAATGTAATTATATAAGTAGTTGTTATTGTTAATGCTAAACTATATGGTATTCGTTCTTTATTAATTTCATAATGTTTTAATAATGTTTGAGTAGTACTTACAAAATATAATATTGTACCAATTAATGCTATAACTATTCCTACTTTATAAGATATAAAACAACCAATACATGCAAGAATCATAGTAAGAATTGTAATAGATGTAGCATTACCATATAAAGCTAAATAATCTCTGAATCTCTTTTCACTTTTAAATACAGTACTCATAAATAATCTACTCATTAAACATAAAGCAAAAAGGAAAGCAATCATAGTAATAACACCGATTATAAATGGTTCAAAGAAAGGAACATTACTAACAGAATATAAACTACCACCTAAGGCATTTGATAATTCATTTATATCTTCAGTTAAACCTTTATTTAAACTATCCATAAATAAATAAGCAAATAGTCCAAATACTAGAGCACTAATACCTGATAAAATAAAAGCTAATTTTATATTATTTGTATTACTATATTTTTTAATAGTATCAAAAGGTGTTATAAATATTTCTTTAAGGATATTAATTATGTTTTCTCCTATATTATTAGTATTAACTTCTTCCTTTTTATTTTTCTCACAGTCACATGGTTTACCATCTTTTAGAGGTTTTCCACATTTTGTACAAAACTTTGCCATAAAATCATCTCCTTACTTAATTATAAATCCTAATAGCATACTACTAGAAAAGCTATCTCTTAATAAAAACATTATTTCAATAGATAACATAGTTACAAATATTGCTAAGAACAATATAACTGGTATTGCTATACTAGCAGCAACTGTATAAACTGTTTGATTATTATTAGTATTTCCTATCTCTATCATTCCTTCATGAATATGAACAAAGAAACAAATAGCAAAAATTACTAATATAAATAAAGCAAGTAGGGGACTTATAAATGAGATAACTAAAGTAATAAGTAGTCCAACAGTAAAGAACATTTCACTAATACCTACTAAGCTAATAATATCTTTATAATTTATTTCTTCTTTAAATACTACAGAATGCATAACATAAAGTAATACTATTATTAAAACAGACATTGCAAAACAGAATATTCCTGAATTAAGTCCATAATTAGTATTAACATTAATATTAACTCCAAAACTAGATAATTGATTAGCAATGCTACCAATAGAATTTGTAATAGAACTTAAATCCAAACCTGCTTTAGCAAAAATATTATTTAAAAGGAAATTAATAGTAAGTCCAAATATAATAGCATTAACTACTATTGAACCTAAAGAGAAAGTTAAATTTTTTTCATCCGCTTCATTTTTTAATACTTTACTTGGATTCTTAAACATTCCTTTTAATATATCTAGGTAATCACCAACAACATTATCATTACTAACACTCTCTTTTTCACAATCACATGGTTTACCATCTTTTAAAGGTTTACCACATTTAGTACAAAACTTTGCCATATTATTAATCAATCCTTTCTAGAAAAAATAAGCATAAATATTTGGAAACCCATAAGTATTAACTAACTTATAAGCCCCATCTTCATAAATCATATAAGCAGTATAATAGTAATCACTATCATCATTTTTTGTTTCACTATTTTCTTTAGAAGTAGCAGTATAACTATAATCAATTTTCATACTAACTTCAAATATATAATCATTATCAATATACATACTCCTAATTTTACTATCAGTTATTTTAAAATTACTAACAGTAAAGTCTTTATCATTGTAATCATCGAGACTATCTTCATATTCATTTTGTAAATCTTTTAAATCATAGTTACTTGCAAAATTACTTTTAACTTCATCAAACTTTTTATTAGTAATTAATCCTTCCATCGCTTTTGTAAAAGCATTATTAGCACTATCTAATATTTTCTTTTGTTCTTCCTCATCAAAATCATCTTCATCTAAATCAATAGTATAGTCATAACTAGAAGGTGTAACTTCATCTTTTTTCGTATCACCCCAAGGTAGTTTAACTTCTATATTAGTATCAGCAGAAAATACTTGAGGTATAGTATAAACATCTGTATTTTTTAATTCATTATCATCATTATTTAAATATTTATCTGATAATTTAATACTATCAAAAGTAACTTCACTACCTTTAGGAACTTTAATATCATAATTCTTAACAACACTAATAGTTATTAAATTTTGATTATTTAAAGTCCAATTATCAAATATTAAATACTTTTTATCACTTTGTTTATTAAGTTCAAAAACTACTTCGTCTGTTTCAGTATCACTACCATTAGTAGCAGTAATATTAGTAATTACTTTAGCAGTTAGACCATCATCTTCATAAGTAACTTCTTTAACTTTATAATTATTTATTTTTACATCATCACTTAAAGTTTTTTCTATTATTTTCTTATAATTATCTTTAGTAATAAAAGTTTTATCTCCTGTATAATTAGCAGTCTCATAAAGAGTATCATAATCTCTATTATTAACAGCATCAATATAATTTTTAACAATATTATCAGGACTAGTAACATTATCTCCTATCTTATATAAGACCAATAAAACAACAATTACTATACAAGCTATGATTATTAATATTTTTTGTTTTTTAGAAAGTTTTTTATCATTAGTTTTCTTTTTATTGTTCTTTTTCTTTTCTTCAACATTTTTCTTAGAATTATTTTTTTCTTTTTTCTTTTCCTCTTGCTCTAATTTTGCTCCACATTCAGCACAAAACTGAGCACCTTTTTCATTTTTCGCTCCGCATTCACCACAAAACACTACAATTCACTCCTTATTTTTCATGATTCTAATATAGTTATTATTCTAAATTCTTGATAATGCTAAGATAAAAATGTAGGAAATGACTAAAATAAAAATGTCAGAAAACCTACAAAATTATCTTAGCATTTTTCATATGGTTGATATAATAATCACGGATAATAAATATCCAGAAAGGAGGATTAGACCTGTTCGGCAAGGTTATTGAACAAAATAGTCAAAATATGATATCATTGATTCAAGAATATAAAAGTGGTGATGATAATGATGTATATATTAATAGCACTTATAGGAATAATAGTAGGTATGCTT
>DVHC01000011.1 GCA_018712385.1 Candidatus Onthousia excrementipullorum
AATGAAATGAGTTTATATACAAGTAGTATGAATAGTAGTGAAAGTAATACATATAGACTTAGGATGTATGTAGATGAGAGTTATAACCCTCAAGGAGATGGAGGAGGAAAGACTTTTTCAGTAAGAGTAAATGTCTATGGCCAAGATGGAGTAAATATAGAACCAAATGCCCCAGAATTAGACAGTAATATGATAGCGGTAAGATATGATGGCAGTAACTGGGTAAAGGCAGATACATCTACAAATAATTGGTATAACTATGATAAACAAGAATGGGCAAATGCTGTAACAGTATCAGCATCAACAAGAGATACATATTTAAGTGCAGATGTAGGAACAACAATATCAATGGATGATATAGAGACAATGTGGGTATGGATACCAAGATATAGTTATACAATAGGTAGTGAAGATGAAACTAATTATTATGGGAAACAAGGAGATTATTTAGATAGTAGTCCTACTAAATCTTTACCAGGAGAAATAGATGTAAAGTTTGTAGACATAAGTACCAAAGATAGAGGAACTGCAAAGTATGTAGTAAGTAGTGGTATTCAGGATAATAGTTGGTACACTCCAGATGCCTTTACCTTTGGTGATAAAGAGTTAAGTGGTATTTGGGTAGGAAAGTTTGAGACAAGTAGTAGTAATTCAGATGCAAGTCATGGTGGAGGGAATACAACAGAACTAGACCCAATAATAAAACCAAATGTAACAAGTTGGAGAAATATAAATGTAAGTAATATTTATAATGTAGGACTTAAAGTCAGTGCAGATGGTAATAGATATGGATTTAGTGAAAGTATGAACTCACATGCAATGAAGAATAGTGAGTGGTCAGTCGTGGCATATCTATCTCAAAGTAAATATGGAAAATTTGGAAATACTGACTTCACTAGTTCTAATAAAGAGGTATATCAAAATAAATCAAAAAGTTTCATAACAGGATGTAGTTATGGTGCACCTAGCGGAGGAACTAGTACTGATTATGGATGTCAATATACATATGATATAGATATTAATGGAACAGGAGCCAGTACAACAGGAACGATATATGGAGTCTATGATATGAGTGGAGGAACTTGGGAATATGTAATGGCAAACTATAATAATACAATTGGGTCTAGTGGTTTTAGTGAACCGCTCACATTAGATAGTAAGTATTATGATTTATATACCAGTGATGTTGCAAGTTTAGCATGTAACGGAGGAGAATGTTTAAGTCATGGTTTAAGTGAGACTAGAGGATGGTATAATGATTATTATCAAGAGACACTAGATGGAACTGTATCATGGTTCATGAATGGCGGTTACTTTAATACTTCTCCTAGTAACGCAGCTGGGGTTTTCTACTTCAATAGTGGTGGTTGGATTAGCGGTAGTGCTGACTTTGACATCTCGTTCCGCCTCGTGATGAGTCCTAGTATATAATTACTAAAATACAATTCATCTAACCTTAAATTGAAGGCGAGTTTATCTCTTCTTTTATTATATATTAATATAGAGTTTTAAAACTTTACAATGTTAATACAATATAGAAGACTATCAGCTTTTTCTTCTTTTTCATATAATATAATGGTGTTATGTATGGAAATAGATTATGAAGAGATTAAATATTTAAATAATCCTAATATAATTGATATTAGAGAGCATTATTTATATGAAAGAGGACATCTTAAAGGTTCAATTAATATTCCTTTAAGAGTATTAAGAACTATGCCTGATAAATATTTATCATTTGATAAAATTTATTATCTAATCTGTGAGACTGGTTTTAATAGTAAAAGACTATCAACTATTCTAAATAATAAGGGCTATCATACTTACAGTATTAAGTCTGGTTATGAAAAATAGCTCTTGACGAAAGTTTGTTCAACCTATATTATATATATAGGAGGATTTGTTTATGGATTACTTAATTATAGGATTACTTATATTAATAATTATTTTAATAGTTATATCACTTATGAAAAATATTAATGAGTCTAAAATAACAGATAGACTTAATAATTTAGAGATTACGACAATAAAAGAGTTAAATGAATTTAAAGATGGTTTAACTAGAAATTTAACTGAAGATTTTACTAAATTAAATGAAGGCTTAGAGAAGAGATTACTTGCCATTAATGAGGCAGTTAATGAGAGAATTAATCAGAATTTCGAAAAGACTAATAAAACTTTTACTTCTGTAATAGAACGTCTTAGTAAAATAGATGAAGCTCAAAAGAAGATAGATACACTATCTACTGATATTATCTCTTTGCAAAGTATTTTAACTGATAAAAAGACAAGGGGTATTTATGGAGAGGTTAATCTAAAACATATCTTAGTAAATATATTTGGTGAAGGTAATGATTCTATTTATAGATTACAATATACTCTTCCTAATGGAACAATAGCAGATTCTATTCTCTTTGCACCTGAACCTCTTGGTACAATTGCTATCGATTCTAAATTTCCATTAGAACATTATCAGATTATGGTAGATAAAGATTTATCTAAAGCGGAAAGAGATGCTGCTACTAAAGCCTTTAAAAATGATGTAAAAAAACATATAGATGCTATTAGTAGTAAATATATTATAGATGGTGTTACAAGTGATCAAGCGATTATGTTTTTACCTGCAGAAGCTATATTTGCAGAGATTAATGCTTATCATCCTGATTTAATAGAATATGCTTATAAAAAAAGAGTATGGTTAACAAGTCCAACTACTTTAATGTCAACTCTAACTGTTATCCAAATGATTATTAAAAATATGGAAAAAGATAAGTATACCTCTATTATTCATGAAGAACTAAATAAATTAAGCTTAGAGTTTGCAAGATATAAAGAACGTTGGGATAAACTATCTCGCAGTATTCAAGCAGTTAATAAAGATGTAGAGAATGTCTCTATTACTACAGATAAAATTAGTAAAAAATTTGAAAGTATTAATAAAGTAGAGTTTAAAGATACTAAAGAAATAGATAAAAATGATAATTTACTTAATTAAGAAAATATGATAATATCTAATAAAGGTAAGGTGAAATTATGAGGAAATCTCTTTTAGTAGCTGTAATCTTATTAGGTATTTTCTTTTTACCTAGAAATGTTTACGCAGAAACAATAAAAATATATCAAGATGGAAGTTGCCCATATACAACGATAGAAGAGTATTATAATACTGTAAATGGAGAAATACCTAGTGATTTAACTATTGATTTGGGCAGTGGTACATATGACTTTGCTAATGATGCGTATGAAAATTTAACAATTAAAGGAGTATCAAAAGAAGAGACAATACTTAATTTAACACATATAGGACTTTTGCAAGAATTAACACTTGAAAATCTTAGTATAAATTCAACTAATGGAGATTATTTTGGCATTAGATTATTTAGTTATAATATTACTTTAAATAATGTTAACGTTTCTCATACTTATGAGTTAAATTCTGTGGTAAGCCTTAGATTAGATGCCAATAATATAATAATAAAAAATGTAGTTTTAAATAATGATTTAACCTCAAATAGTGGTGTTTATGCATTATATATTGGAGATTCAAATAATATAAATATAGATGGTTTAACTATTAACAATACAAACAGTAATACAGAATATGGTTTAACATTAGATAATATAGAAAATGCTAATATTAATAATCTGACAATTAATAACAGTGATGTAGGTCTTTACATTCATAGAGAATTAAAGAAAAACATTAATTCCTCAGTTATAGTTAATAATAGTAATTTAACTAATACAACTTGTTCAAGTTTTAATATTTTAGATGATGATTATTTGGTTGTTGAACCAGTGTCTTTTATAAATAACAAAAATTATCAAGTAGTATTTAAAGACAATAATAAATTAAATTGTTCAGTTGCAAGTGGAGATGATACTAATACTTATATATCATCTAATAATATTTTAAGTAGTCCTTTAAAAAGTTATACATTTGACGAAATAGATTATGATAATTTGACTAATACTATTCAAAATGTTAATAAGGGAACAGTAGATGTTATAACTAAGTATAAAGGAGCGATAACTATAGAACAAGGTAGTAGTAGTCCTATAGAAGATGCTTTTGATAATGTGGATTTAAATAATAACATAACTTGGACAAGTAAAGATGAATCTATTTCTATAATAGATATAAATGATATTTTAGGACTAAAAGAAGGAACAACTACTATAACAGGAGTAAGTAGTGATGGCTTAAGTGAATATGAAATAGAAGTAACAGTAATAAGGAATCCTGTTACTAATAGTATGGTTTATATAGGAATAGGCTTAATTCTAATACTGATATTAGGAACATCATTATATGCAGTATATAGAATAAAAATTATTGTAAATAGAGACTAAAGATAACAGATTTAATCTTTAGTTTTTTTGTATAAAAAACAATTATTTTTGTATACTAAAAATAAATTAGAATAAATTATATTAGGTGATATTATTAAACATATAATTATAGGAGTAATAGGATTTATCTTAACAACTATAGGTTTCTTTTACTTTATAGTATATTCTAATCTATTTACATTTGGTTATTCCTTTAGTGAATACTTATTATTTATGGCATCTAATATAAAAAATTATACATTACTAGTAGGTATTATTCTTTTATTAATAGCAGTTATTTCTAGAAAGGGGAAAAAATTATGATATATACATATGATATTTTACTTAATTGGACAAAAGGAGAAAGGTTAAAAGAATTTTATGAATGGAATTTAGAAGATGATTTAGAACATATTAAGAAAATACCTATTATTAGGATAAGTGAAGTTATGATGAAAGAATTATTAACATCTAAGATAAAAATAGATAAGAGTTTTCTCTTTAAAATTAAATGTAAAACAGAAAGTTATTTTCATAATGAAATAGATGTAATAGACTATGCTGTTATTGTTACTACTTTAAGAAAAGCTTTAGCATTAGAACTTGATAATGAAGGTAATGTTATGTATAAAAGTAATCTTTTAATAGATGAAGAAGAGGAAGTACTAGAAATAGGAGAAGAGCTAGTAGTTATGGATATTCCTTATAAAGTTATTAGTAAAAATAGTAAAATCTCATATCTTACTAGAAAAGAAGAGGAAGAAAAAAAGTTCTTAATTAAAGAGCTTAAAAAAATTAAACAAAATAAAGAAGAATCTAAATTAAACTATCTATTCAAAGAGTTCTTTATAGATGATGTTAATGCTTTTAATGATAAATTAAATATATTAGAAAAAGAGATATCTAAAGATTATAATTCTTTTCATCATAAACTTTATAATCTTTTAAAACTATCTACAATAAAAAAGAAGTAATTATTTAAGCTTATAAATCTTAGTAATTTCTTCTTCTTTTTTATTATCTTTTTCTTTTAATATCTCTGCATACTCATGCGCATCTATTATTTCCTGCGTATAACTAATTATTAATTCCTCTAACTTTTCTAAATCTATAGTTGTATCTTCTACTTTAGAAGATGTTTTTTTAATTTCCTTATCCATTATATGACCCCACTTCAGTGATATAAATTATATGATAAATAACTTTTCTTGTCAAATTTGTATAAAAAGGAAGCTTTTGTAAATAATAGAAATAGGTGATAAAAATGAAAAAAATATTATTATTGTTAGTATCATTAATTTTAGTAACTGGGTGTAATGATATGATGAATACCCCAACTAGAAGAGTAGAAGAATACTTAGGAAAATATCAAATATTAGACAGTACTGTCTTAACAGAACTTGACAATGTTGTAGATAATAGTGATTATAGCAAAGATTATAAAGAGGAATATAAGGAGTTAATGATTAAACAGTATCAGAACTTATCTTATAAAATAAAAAATGAACAGACTAATGGTGATACTGCTAATGTTATAGTAGAAATAGAAGTCTTTGACTATAATAATGCTTTATCTGAAGCGGATGACTATATTGATGAACATGAAAGTGAATTTGTTGATGATGAAGATGAAACTAGAAAAGAGAAAATAGACCATTACAAGATAAATGCTATGAAAGAAGTGACTGATAAAGCTAGTTATACTATTAATTTTAGTTTAGTTAAAGATAATAAAAAATGGGTTTTAGAGAAAATAAATGATAGTGACTTAGAAAAGATACATGGCTTATATGAAGATTAAATTAATTGTAAGTAAATGTCAAAAATACTACTTTAACTTCCTTTTTTAAATTAATTAAGTTATAATTTTAATAGGAAGTGTTAATAATAAGATTATAAAAAGTTAACATTTTTATAATCTTTTTTTAAGGAGGTTATTATGACAGTTCATATTGAAAGTAAAAAAGAAGATATTGCCGAGGTAGTACTTATGCCAGGAGACCCATTACGAGCTAAGTATATCGCTGAAAATTTCTTAACTGATTATAAATTAGTTAATAAAGTTAGAAATATGTTTGGCTATACTGGTTATTATAAAGGTAAAAGAGTAACAGTATTTGCCTCAGGTATGGGTATTCCTAGTATTGGAATATATTCTTATGAATTATATAAATTTTATGATGTAAAGAAAATAATTAGAATTGGTACAAGTGGTTCATTCAATAAAGATATTAAAGTACTAGATGTAGTATTATCTAGTGGAGCTTACTGTAAAACATATTTTCCAAAACTATTAGATGGTAAAGAAGTTGATTTTATTACATCAAGTGAAGAATTAAATGAAAATATTAAAACAGCCGCTAAACTTGCGAATATTCCTTTAAAAATTGGTAAGACTATTACTAGTGATGTGTTTGATTTATATAGTAGTTCTCTTGATGAATTTAAATCTAATTTTCCAGATGAAGATTTCTTATCAGTAGAAATGGAAGCTTTTGGACTATTTTATATAGCAAAGAAGTTTAATAGAGAAGCTTCTTGCCTAATGACTGTGGTTGATTCTTTCTATGATAAGAAGAGTCTAACTAGTGAAGAAAGAGAACAGTCACTAAATCAAATGATTACCCTAGCTTTAGAAGCTGCGATTATATAGAAAGGAAGGTGCAGTATGGATTATGTAAAGAAAGATTTAGGAGCTTATAATCTTCATATAATAAAAACAAACCTTTATAAGACTATTACTGTTAAGATATTCTTTAGAGAAGAAGCCTTAAAAGAAAATATTACGAAACGTAATTTCTTAAGTCGGATGATGATGTTAGGAAGTAATGACTATAAAACTAAAGTAGAACTTACTAAAGCTGAACAAGACTTATATGCTGTTAATATATCAAGTACTAACAGAAGGATAGGTAACTATTTAGATACTGGTATTAGTCTTAAAGTATTACATGATAAATATACAGAAGAAGGTAACTTTGAGAAGAGTTTAGATTTATTAGACTCCCTTATCTTCAACCCTAAAGTTACTAATAATGCCTTTGATGAGGTAGACTTTAATACTGTTTATGAAGAATATAAAGCAGACCTTAGTAGTTTAGTAGAAAATAAAATGACTTATGCTCTAATTAAAGGTTTAGAAGCGACAGATAATAAAAGTGTTATAAGTTACCGAGGTATTGGTTATTTAGAAGACTTAGAGAAAATTACTAAAGAAAACTTATATGATTACTATAAGAATGTTATTAGTCATAACTTTGTTGATATCTTTGTTTTAGGAGATGTTGATGAAGAGAAAATTACCAATATTATAAGAGAAAAATTTAAGATAAATACTTTTAAAAAGAAACCTATAAAAGCTTTAGTAGAGCCCCTAAAAGTATCTAGAATTAAAACTGTTAAAGAAAAAGTAGAAGCAGAACAAGATAACTTAATAATAACTTTATCTCTTAATAACTTAACAGATTATGAAAGAAATTATCCTCTTTCTTTATATAATGCCATATTAGGTGGAGGTTCAGAATCATTATTATTTAGCGAAGTTAGAGAAAAGAATTCGCTTGCCTATTATGTTAGTAGTACTCCTAATAAATTAGATAATTTAATTATTATTAGAGGTGGTATTACTAAAGATAAAAGTATGGATGCAGTTAATATAATAAAAAAGATATTAAAAGACTTAGAAGCAGGTAAAATAGATGATGATAGAGTAGAGAAAGCGAAAGAATATTATACTAGTGCCATTGATGATATTATAGAAAGTCCTTTTCAAATAATAGAGAGTTATTATATGATAGAACTACTTGGAGTAGATGATATTGAAACTAAACGTAAGAAGATGTTAAAAGTAACAAAAGATGAAATCATCGCTCTTGCTAAGAAAGTTAAAATTAATACAATTTATATTCTAGAAGGAAGTGATGATAATGGAGAAAATTGAAATAAAGAATGTTGATAAGACTATTTATAGAGAAGTTTTAGATAATGGTTTAGAAATTATTATTATTCCTAATGATAAGATTAGTAAGAAGAAAAATTATTACTTTAGTTATGCCACTTATTATGGAGCCGCTATTAATGAATTTGTTCCTGTTGGGAAAAATAAAATGACTTCTTTTCCTAGTGGTATCGCTCATTTCTTAGAACATAAGATGTTTGAAAGTAAAGATGGAATAAAGCCTTTTGATTTCTATGCTAAGACAGGTAGTTATGTTAATGCTTTTACTAGTTATAAAAATACTTGTTATGTTGTAACTGGTAATAAGAAGATGAAAGAAAACTTAGAGTATTTATTAACCTTTGTTAATAGTCCTTACTTCACAGATGAAAATGTAGAGAAAGAACAAGGAATAATATGTGAAGAAGCAGCGATGAATGATGATAGTCCTGATTATTTAGCATATAAAACTATTAATAAAAATCTTTATAAAGTATCTCCTTATAATACACCAATACTTGGAACTATAGAAAGTATAAAAGAAATCACTAAAGATGACTTATATAACTGTTATAATACTTTCTATCGTCCTAGTAATATGTTCTTAGTAGTAGGAGGAGCAGTTGACCCAGATGAAGTTGTTAAAATTGCTACTAATACCCTAGCAAGATTTAATTTAGAGAAAAGCGATAATATTAAAATAAAAAATTATAAAGAACCAGTTAAAGTAGTTAAAGACTATGAAGAGATAAAAAAAGATGTAAAAGTAGAAAAAATTGCTATTGGTTTTAAAATGGATAAATCAAAGTTTCCTATAAAAAATAAAGTTACTTTAGACTTATATCTTAATATGTTAATTTCTCTTTGCTTCGGTGCTAGTTCAGAGTTTAGAGAAATGATAAGAAAAAGACATCTAGTTAGTAGAAGTGGTTACTATTTTCAAGATATAGGTAATATCGTTACTTTTATGGTAGAAGCAGATGTTTTGAATTATCCTGTATATTTAAAAGAATTAGAGAATTATCTTAATAATTTAGATGTATTAGAAGAAGATTTAGAGAGAATTAAAAAAGTTTGGATATCTAGTGAAGTAATTAAAAGTGATTATGCTGATAGTATTGTAGATACTGTAGTAGATGATATGATTAATTATCATAAAGTTATTACTAACTATGTAGAACTTATTAAGAATATGAATATTACAACAATGAAAGAAGTAATTAACAGCTTAGATTTTACTAATAGAGCGATTGTTAGAGTAATAAGTGAAAATAATCCTTTACAAAATGATTAGGCCTATGATATAATTAATGACGTCAAAAAAAATGTTCCGCTGGCTCTTTGGTTATGAGCATTGGTTATAGGTAAAGGAGGATCTTATATGAACGTAATTGACAAAATTAATGACAAACAAATTAATAAGAACATTCCTGAATTTAGAGTTGGAGATACTGTTCGGGTTGACGTTAAGATTATCGAAGGTAAACGTGAAAGAATCCAAGCTTTTGAAGGAATTGTAATCGCTCGTCGTGGTGGTAGTGTTAGTGAAACATTTACTGTTCGTAAAATGAGTAGTGGTGTAGGCGTTGAAAGAACATTCCCAATTCACTCACCTAAGATTGCTAAAATTACTGTCTTAAGACATGGTAAAGTAAGACGTGCTAAATTAGGAAATGTTTTAAGAAATAGTAAAGGTCAATATCGTATTAAAGAAAGAGGACAACAATAGTCAATGTTATTAACTTAAGGATGACATAATTAAAGGAAATGTCATTCTTTTTGTTTATTTGTATCAAAATTTTATTTTTACTTTTAAATTATGGCACTATGAAAACAAGTTTTTAATATTATTTTTTAAACT
>DVHC01000012.1 GCA_018712385.1 Candidatus Onthousia excrementipullorum
TTTTATAGCATGGATAATATCGGCAACTGTTTTTATTGTAATGATTATATTAAGAATTAATCCTTTATTTCTATTAACTGATACTAGTAAATATATAGATCAAGTCTATGATTATAAACTTGATTCTTGTAATAATGGTACATATGAAGAACTTATAAATAACATCGTAGTTAATCAAGACTGGCAAAGTGAAATAGATATGCAAGGAAATGTTACTGTAACTGTTAGTGGAATAAGTGGAAGTGATGAAAATGCAGGTATTACAATGTCTTTTGATATTAATAATGAAAAAGTAGAATTAAGGAAATATATGTATGATGGCGAAGAAATGCCTTATTCTGAATTTAAAGCATTACAAAATACGTATTGTGAAAGGATAAATTTTGAGATTCCAGAAGAATCAGAACAAGAAGATAACGTTTATAGTAATGAAACTTTACCTCCAACCTTTTTCAAAAATATAAATGCAGATGATTATATAAGACTAAAAGAACAAAATGCTCAAACTTTAATATATATTACAAGAAGTGATGGTTCAAGCGAATATTGCAATATGATGAATAAAGTTATGGAAGATGTTGCTTATCTTAGAGGTATAGAAATTAATCGTCTTAATGCTAATATAGTAGATATGAAAAAAATAACAGAAAATGAAGATTATTTTAAAGATGGATATGGAGTTCCTTTATTGTTAATAGTAGGTCATGGTGAAATAATTGACGTATTAGAGGGATATCAAGATATGAATAGTGTCAATGTATTTCTTAATAATTTTGATTTAACCACTGAATATGAATGAAGTAATAAAAAAAGTTGATTTTGATGAGTTTAAAAGTATTATTAATGCTAATGGTTATAACATGGTATATTTAAGTCAGAAAGGTTGCTCACATTGTGAGAGCTTTAAGGAAAAACTTACTAAAGTGTTAGAAAATAATAAATTACTCTCATATGAAATGGATATTAGTAGTTTAAATTCAAATGAGCTTAACGAATTAGAGGCAATATTCAAAACAGATGGGTTTAATTTAAGTGGTACACCTACACTCATAATAGTTGGAAATGGTATTGTTGATACTAGGGTAGGAGATATTTCAGAAGATGAAATAATAACGTTTTTAAGAGAATATAAATTTATAGATTAGAAGGACTTGTTAAAAGGTCCTTTTAACTTTCAATAAATAAAAGGTTTATAGTATATTGTAATGATATATAAAAGTTTGACACTTTTGTTTAATTTGTGTCTTTAAAGGGTTTACTGTTAGTAGTTTAATATATCATAAGGAGATGAAGAGTTTATGACATTAATTAAAAGTAATGAAAAAGTAAGATCTAACTTTAATAATAAATATACATTTGACAATTTCGTTATAGATGAAATGAATAATAAAGTTGCTTATGAATTTGCTTTAAATGTAGCTCAAGATCCAAGTAAAATATATAATCCACTATTTATATATGGAGAAAACAATGCAGGGAAAACACATCTTTTGCACGCCATTGGCAATTACATTATAGATAATAGCAATTTAAAAGTTCTTTATATTTCATCAGAACAATTTATTTATGACTTTGAAAATAGTAAGAAAGAAGATAACTCTATCTTTAGCAATAAATTTAATGATATAGATGTATTACTTTTTGATGATATTAATTACTTAAGTAGCAATTATGAAATACAAAAGGAATTTTTCCATATATTTAATAGTTTATATGCTAATAGTAAGCAAATAGTTTTGGCATCTAACATTGCTCCAAAGGATTTAGAATCGTTCGAAGAACGACTAAAAGTCAGATTCTTTTGGGGATTGATAATTAAAATTAATTCTTTAAATCGTAATCAATTATAAATATTATTTAGTGACTAAATATTTAAGAGAACTTGCAAAAGTTCTTTTTTCATATACTAATTTTCTTTTCCACTTTAAACGGTTTCTTGTGTTATTTTTTTGGTAGTTCATTGTTTAATCAACTAAAGAACGTTTACACGTTGTTATTTTTTATTATTTTTCCAGTATATCTTGTAATTACTATTAACTTTGGTAACATTTACAGTACCGTAAAAGGTAGTTTGAAAGGAGGTATATGAAATGCTTAATATGTGTATATTAGTAGGAATGTTTAAAGAACTTATTCAAAAATATAATAAAGTAATACTGATATTGCGAATACCAAGTAGCGAAAAAAATAAAGATGGTATTTATGAAGCAGATCTTATCAAATGTATTGTTCCTAAAGAGAAAGTTAAGTATATAAATGAGTATTGTGCCATTAACTCGATAATAGGAGTAAAAGGACAACTTCGAGTTATTGATAATGAAATGGTAGTAGTTATTAATAAAGCAACATTTTTAACTTCAAAGGAAGATGCAGAGAAATTGAATAAAACTAATTATTAGATAATAAGGGCATTATATAGATGCCTTTATTTGTAATTTTAGGTGTTCAATATAAGCATACTTTTTTTGGGCAGTCTATTGATAGTTAATTATCTACATAAATTGATGTTATTTATATTAAAATTGTTCAATAAAGTCAAGATGACTTTTATTGGGCATTTGAATTTAGAAAGGATACAAAAATGGAAACAAAAAATAAAACAATGGCATATGGACGAGTAAGTGATATATCACAAAATGAAGCTCGTCAGTTGTTATCATTTAAAGAATATGGAATTGATAAAGAAAATATTTATATTGATAAACAAAGTGGTAAAGATTTTAATAGAAAGCAATATCAAATAATGAAGAGTAAATTAAAGGAAAATGATTTACTGGTAATTAAAAATATTGACCGTTTGGGAAGAGATTATAATCAAATTATGGATGAATGGAGAGATATTACTAAAAACATTAAAGCTGATATAGTTGTTATAGATATGGAATTATTAGATACAAGAAAGAATAAAGATTTATTAGGTACTTTTATTAGTGATTTAGTATTACAAATATTATCTTATGTTGCAGAGCAGGAGAGGAGATTTATTAATCAACGTCAACTTGAAGGTATAAATGCAGCTTTAGCAAATGGTGTTAAGTTTGGTAGACCAATTAAAACTAAAAAAACATTAGATGAAGATCCAATGTTTATAAAATATTATGCACAGTATAAAGCAAAGCAAATTAATTTATGTGAGTTTGCTAGGCTATGGGGAAAATGTAGAAATACTGTTTATAACAATATTAGGATATATGAAAGTAAGTAAAAAGACTTTTATACCAAATTAAGATATTCTTCTATGTCTCGCAATAAGTGTTTAATTAGATTATTATCCTCATGCTTAATCTTTTTGTTTAAAATCATATCAATTCGTTCTTGTAAATTAGATGGGAATGTTTGTCCTGCTATTAGAATCTTAATTTTATCAAGATTCTTTTTATTTTCTCTATTTAATGCACGTCTTATAGTTGCATATTTTTCTTTACAACTTGGGCATAATTTATTTTTAAAATTATCAGTGTTACTACCACAAACTTTACATAAAGTATAAAGTGGTGTATCTACTCCTTGCGTTGTTAAAAAAGATAAATATAATTTAAAGATATACCACATTAAACTATATATATTGTCAAAAACTTTATAAGGTTTTAGATAAGAAGTTTCTTCATCATATATTAATTCTGTCTTTTCTTTAATATATTTACGTAATAATGATTCCTCAAAGAAATCAATTACTTTTTCTATTGTTGATAGATAATTTGGATTACTATTTTTATAGTCAATAAACATATTAAAGGAAACTTTATTGCTATTACTTTTAATTCCAAACTCTGTTTTAAAAGCCTGTGTTACTAAATACATAAATATAGATAAGTCTATTAATTTAGTTGTTTCAGTAAAATATCCTTTATCTAAATCTTTATCTATCGTAAGAATAAAATTATTATTTAACCATTCTGTTAAAACTTTTAAAGATTTATCATTTATTTTATTTACGATTAGATTAGCCTCAACATTAATATTAAATATATTTTGTTCATAGACTTTAATTTTATTTATATTGTCTTTATTTATTTCATACAATGATTTTCCTAATTCAATATAACTGTGGAATAGAGCTTCTAAATCAGTATGTTGAGTTACTTCTCCTTTTTCTATTTTATCAATTATTAAATCATAATACTCATTATCTGCTGATGATTTTTTAAAATCTTTAATTTTAATATTGTAATCTTTTTCTATTTTATATACATTCTTTACTTGTATATAAGCTGTACTCACTTTTAAATAATCTTTAAAATTCATTTTATTATACCTCCCTGTGTGAATTTGTTTATTATTGTCTCAAAATGGTCTCATTTTGTCAATGGTAAATTAATATAAACTATGAAATAATGAATCCGAAGTGAGAGCTTCGAAAAGACAATTAGTCTAAAATTCTATTCAAATTGTCTTAAAAAAACAGAAAGGAGTGAAAGATATGGGATACTACAGAGAAAGTGTTTGCTTAAATTGCGGATTACCGTACTATACCAAATATAAACACAGAAGCTGTGATAGTTGCTATTACAATTACAGGGCTGGAAAGACTTATTCAAAATGTTTAAAATGTGGTAAAGCAAAAACTAAAGATCACAGAGGTTTATGTGAAAAGTGTTACTTTGAAGCAAAAGACGAAGCCTATAACAAAAATAGAGATTGGTTTTTATAGAAAGGAGTTGGTATGATGGGAAATCTAAAAAATAATTGCCCTAATTGTAGGCAATTTATCACAAGAACAATAACAGAAGAAAAACCTGACAAAACAGTCAATGTAGAAGTAAAAGCAAAACTTACAAGAACTGCACAAGTAATTACATTAGAAGTATGGCCTGTTACTAGAAATAAAACACAAAAACAAACTTTAAGGATAAAATAGTATGGCTAAAATAAAAAACAGGTTTAGCGAAAAAGCTATAATTACTGTTCACGATAATCTTCTTGCTAATCTTTATCAATTAAATTTATCTAGTGTTACTGTTAAAGTTATTGATGAAGAAGAATATCTAATTAATGAGATTTCAGGTAGAGATTACAGCATAGCTCTGATTGCAAAAATACCCACAGATTTATTAACTGTTAATAATCATGTATATAAATTTAGTGAGTTATCAACACAAAAACAAGAGGAAATATTTAACTTATTGAAAGACAACTTATACTTTAGCAATGTTGAAATATTATTTTGCAATATTTTGTTTGATAGATACTTAAAAACAGATTATGATTATGATTTTTCATTAACTGAATTTGAAAGAGATTATCGCAGGCGAGATAAAGCAAAAAAGATAAGAATTTCTGATGTTAATTACAAGAGGTATGTTACAACTTTGAATAAATTATCTAAAAAAGAAATCATTATTGATACTAAAGCAAAGTTTAGGACTCAAGGTGTAAGAAATTATGGAGTTAACAATTTGAAAACCAAACAAAAACTAATTTCTTTTACTAGTTTATATTATAAGAGCGAAAATGATATTATTTTTTCTTATCATTTTTCACAGTTTGGTAAAGTAATTAAGCTATCACGCAGATATTCTAATATATTGCTTCCTAAATTTTACCAGTATCGACTGAATCAGTCTATGAAACACGTTATTGCTTATTTCATTGCAATCGAAATATTTATTAGAAAAGATCCACATAAAAAATATTCCAATTCATTTATGTTAGATGTCAATTCAATATTTCAAAAAGTACATTATGAAACTAGGAAAGGCGAATGCAAAGGATATTCTCTTGCTTCTAAACTTGATGGGTTTAAAAGCCTTCCTAATAAATTAAGAACTTATAAAATGACTTTAAAGTATATAAATGAAATATTAGCAGACTTTGTTTCAAATAAAACTATATATGACTATGAGGTTAAATATGATTATGACGAAACCGAGGATTTTCAAGAAAAGCATCAATACGATTATGATTTAGATGGAAATCTCATTTATAATTTTGCACTTAATGATGTTGGTCGAGATGTTGATGTTAGTTTTCTAATTTATTTAGATAGTCCTATTAATCATTTATGAAAGTAAAGTTCGAAATCTTGAAAGTGAAGTTCAAATGAATATTATAAAACTCTTATATTATAAGGAAAATATGGCTGCAATTTTTTGCATATAAGAGTGGTAAAAAAGAGGAGGGAAACATGGTTTCAGAAGAATTTATAAGAATCTTTAAAACTAATGTTATTCATCAAGAATTAGTATCTAACATTAATTATTTAAAGGAAGCGGATGTCTTAACTATTGAAGAATCAGAACTGTGTAATTCTATGTTAGAACAACTTGAATTAACTAACAAGATAGATTTAAAGAAGTCTTTAACACAGTTATTAGATAAAGAAAACGTACCTGATTTTGAAAATATAGAAGGGTATGAGCGACTAGAGTTAGAAAGTAAAATTGATGAGTTTATTAAGGAAAGAAAAAAAGAAAAAGAAGATGAATTACTAGAATTATTAATTAGTGAATTAGAACATGGTGAAATTAGTAAAAATGCTACTAAAGTATTTTTTGATAAATATATAGATATTGTTGATATAAAAGATGATAATGTCTATGATAATTTAGGAAAAATAGAAGATGTTGAAATCAATATATCATCTTGTGTAGATTTTATCGATGAGAAAATTCATGGATTACAAAATGGTACTTTAACTACGATTATAGGAGAAGATGATGTATGTAAATCTATGTGGGCAATTAATGTTGCATATGAAGCCATATTACAAGGTAAAAATGTCCTATATTTAACGCCAAGTTACAATAAAGAAACAATATATAAAAGGTTTATTGTAAGGCATTCTTGCGATGTAAATAGATTTGATAAGCCATTTACTTTTGATGATCCTTATTCAGATTATGATAAAGATAATTATCTAAAAGTTTATACTGATTTTAAAATGAATTATCTAAAGCACTTAATCTTATTTGATGAGTCAGAGTTTATCATATCTACTCGTTATAATTTGCAAAAATTAATCGCTTATGCAGAGGATAAATTCTTAAAGGCAACAGAAGATGGCATCTTATTAATTATTATTGATGATTTTACACAAATGAAGCTTGATAATGGAAGAAGAAGCATTACTAATATACATACCATTATTAGTGAGTATTATAAGTATTTGAAAAACCAAGCTAGAAATCTTTTAGGAACAGAAAGAAAAATATCAATATTAACAACTATAAATAGTTATTATTTATATGATGTTCGGAATAATGTTCCTAAAGAACTTAAAGTACTATCAGATAACATATTTTCTATCTGTGCAGATATTTATAGGAAAAACCCTAATAAATTTGAGATAAGTGTATTACAGTCATACAATGGCTATTCTTCTGATTATACTAAAACAGTACCAGTAGATTATAAATATTGGCATATTAAAAATGAAGAAGCACCAGAGGAAAGTTTTCAGTCATTACTTGAAAAGGAAAAAGAAGAAAATAAGATATTACGTTCTGATCTTAACTTTGCTAAAAACATAATTAATACATCAGATATTTTACAAAGTAGTTTAGCATTGAATAACATATTGGAGTAGTTAATGTCAAACTTGATATAGGGGTTGTAAATATTATTACTTTTGGTAAAATCACATATTAGCAAAGTGTTTACCAAAATATACAAATGATACAGGAAAAGGAGTGAAACACATTGAAAGATTTAGCAACATATAATATGCTAAAAAATGTAACTTTAGCAGACGTTATTCGTATTGTTATAGAAAATGATAATTTAGATATAAATATCGTCAATGAAGAAAAAGAGGTATATTATACTTCAAAAGATTTAATAGATTTATATCCAAACATATTCTCTAAATATAAACTTGCAAGATATATTAAGGAAGAAAATTTTCCAGTTATCAAAGATGGCAAAGAAAGATTTTTTCCTAAATCAAGTGTAGAAAAATGGTTAGAGAATAAAAATAATCAAGCAATGTTTAGAGGTATCTAAATATGACAAAGAAATTACCTGCACACATTACTAAAACTGCTAGTGGGAAATTTAGAGTTAGATATCAAAAGTCAACTAAATTTCCTATTGATTATGATGAAAGCTTTGATACACTTGATGAAGCAATAAAAGCCAATGAAAAATATCTTGCTAAAAACACTTTAGGTATGCACGATGAAGTCAAACACATTGGCTTTTCTGATGCCTGTGATGAATATCTTGAGTGGTTAAGAAATAAGACGAAGAAACCAGCACCACAAACTATAACAAGCTATAAGAAATATATAGGAATATTGAAAATAGCGATAGGAAATGTCGATATAGTAAATATAAATTCAATATTTTTAACTAAAATACTTGCTAAAGAAAAAGAAAGGCCTAAAAGAGGTAATGGTAAAAGACAAGGTGGTACTATTTCTTCTAATACCTTACATCATGAGTATTCAATGTTGAGTATATTATTTAACAGGTTTTGCCGTTGGAATTGGCTGAAGATAAATCCAATGGACGATGTAGAAGAACCTGACTTTACAGTTAAAGAGGTTGTAGTACCAGAATTTGAAGAACTAGACGATATAAAGAACAAGATAATGAAAGCTAAAATTAGAGATAGATTACAGTATTTATATGCTTTATTTGGTGGATTAAGAGCCGAAGAAGTTGCAGGCCAACATCTTGATAGAGATATTGATCGTGAAAGAATGCTTGTTCGTGTTATTACAGTTATAGTTCGTGATGAAAATGGTAATTGGATAGAAGATAAACCAAAGTCTGAGAGTAGTGTTAGAAAAATACCAATGCCAGAGGAATTTTTTGATGTATTAGATGAGTATTTAGTTTATAGAGAGAATTTTATTAAGTATTTGAAAATAAAAAATCCTAATTATAAGGAAATACCTAATTTATTCTTAAATCAGTATGGTGGCTTTTATAGACCACCAAGAATAAGTAGAACTTGGGGAGAATTTCGAATAAGAGAAGGGATAGATCTAGATATTACATTTCACGGTATAAGACATTATTATTTAACTAATCAAATGAACTATAATCCTAAATTAACTGAAAGAGATGTCCAAGATTTAGCAGGTCATGCAGATTTAAGAACAACAAGAGGTTATGTTCATGCAAGTAAAAAGAAAATAGAAAAATATGCAACTAGTATATTCAATAGTTTTTCAAAAGAAAGTCTATTCAAAAATGGTTATGATGTTTTAACTATTCCAGTAGAACACGTTGCAAGTATCATAATTGGCAAAGCAGAATTATCTAAATTAGAAGATTTAAAAGTAACGTTAGAGGTAATTTCAAATGAAAAAGTTGATTTCTTTAATTTATCATCTATTATTGATAAAAGTAAGAATTATCTAATTACTAATATGCCTTCTTTAGGTAATATTGAAAAATATAAATATGGTGAGTTATCAAATGAAGAAATATTAGAAAAAGTAAAAAGACAATTTGGTAAGGAAATACAGATAGAAATATGATTATTGTGGACGAAAAATCCACTTTTCTTATTTTTTATCGAAAAAATGTTGCATAACCATTATTTTTATGTTATATTATATGTGTTCCAAGCGAAGCAGATATAAGTTGTGGACGAAAAGTTCCCCTAAAAATCTGTGGACAACTGTGGACAGAATGAATGGGAAATAGTTAAATTAATTTAAATTTATCTAAATTATCCAAAAGTTCAAATTAATTTAGAAATGCCCATATTACAACGAATTGTGGCCGAATTAGTCAGATATTTGGATTTACTTAAATCTATAAAAAAGAGTAGGTAAAAGACTGAAAATCCTTGTGTCGCTGGTTCGATTCCCGCTGGAGCCACCAGTTAAAGCTAATAAAATCAACGCTTCTAAAAGAAGTAGTTGATTTTTTTGTCCACAGAATTTTGTCCACAACCTCAAAAAATTGTCCACAAGTATAGTTTTTATGATAATATAAAGGTGAAAGTGGTGTAGTAAAATGATAGAAATAAAAGATTATAATGATGAATATAAAGAAAATGTAAAAGACTTATTAGTGGAGTTACAAGACTATCATGCCAAGATAGATGAACAAAAGATAATGACTGATGTAGATAACTACAAAGAAGAGTACTTTAATTTAGTATATAGTGAGATTAAAGGAAATGAAGGTAAAATCTTTCTTGCCCTAAAAGATTCTAAAGTAGTAGGTCTTACTGCCTGTCTAGTTGATGGATTACCATTCGGTCACAACTACGTTAGTACTTGTCCTAAAAGGGGGAGAATATTAAAATTAATTATCAAAGAAAATGAAAGAGGGCAAAGAATAGGCAGTTCTTTATTAGAAAAAGCTGAAGACTATTTAAAAAGTATTTATTGTAAATATATAGATATAGATGTATTTGGTACTAATAAGACTGGTTTAGAGTTTTATCTTAAAAAGGGCTACATCATAAGAACTTATAAAATAATTAAAGAAATATAGGACAATGATATGAGAAAAGATATAAAATATAAAGAAATAATAACGAGATTAACTTTAGAAAACTTTGATATCTTAAAAGAAAAATATAACCTTAATCATAACGCTATGTTAGGACTATTAAATTATGGATTACATAATAAAGCGATATCTGAAGATAAAAAATGGGTATTAAATAAACTTAAATATAAATATCAGTTTTCTTTAGTTTTAAAAGATTCAAAATATGGAATAATAAGTGATACTCATATAGGTAATATTAAAGATAGTCCCCACTATATTAAAAAAAGTACTAATCTTTTAGTACAAATAGGTATAAATAAAGTTTTTCATACAGGCGACATCTTAGATAGTTATGATGAAAGATGTGAGTTGACTCATGATGAGTTAATAAAATTACATTATAAGCAGATTGAAAGATTTCATGATATTTGGCCAACTAATATTACAACTTATGCCATCTTAGGTAATCATGATACTAAGTTTAAAAGACTAGGTATCGACTTATATAAAGAACTTTCAAGAGATAGATTTATTATCTTAGGTACAGGTGGAGCCTATCTTAAATGTTCTAACTATAAAATATTTCTAGAACATAACGTTCCAACATCAGCTTTAGTACCGCCTCACTATAATTATGATTTAATATTAAAAGGACATTCTCATTTCTTTAAATACAAAGAAAATAGAAATATCTTTAGAGTAGCAAGCTGTAGTAACATCCAACCAAATAGTTACTCCCTAGGTTATTATGCCCCAGGCTTTGCCACACTCTCTACCACTAATGGTTTAGTGATAGATGGTTACAACTTCACCAAAGATGAAACAGTCCACACCTTAACTCTCAAAATAAAAGACTAGAATTTCTAGTCGTTTTTACATGTAGCGCCTAAACTTTCATAGACACTCTTAATATCATCAACACTAATTTTACCATCTTTGATCAATTGCCCATTAGCAGAATCGATTTCAAGTAATTTATCAGTATCAACTTTCTCATAATTAATATCAACAGTAGAAGTCAACTTATTATCAGTAACATCAACATTATAATCATAATATTCTACATCCTTATAAGGACTATATAATGACTCTATCTGTTCTTTATAAGTATTAAGTATATCAGAACTATCAGTCTCCACAGTCTCAACTGTTTTTATTCTAGAAACATAATTTCCTTTATACTTAACATTATATTTTAAGCTAGTCTTAATTCCATTCTGATTCATTGTTCTTGTACAAGTCATAGATTCCATACTATTACTATTACCACAACCTGTAACTAGTAGTAAGATAAATACTCCTAAAACTACTTGCCAAATTTTAAATTTCTTTTTCATCTTTTTCCTCCTACTATTAATTTATCACTTTTATTAAAATTTTACTACAACTTTCGACAAAATAGTGAAATATCTTTTGTTAATATCAAGATGGTGATAATAATGACAAAGAGTTTTTTTATAACAATGTTAGTGGCAATATTAATAGGAGCGGTTCTTGGTAATTTTTTATTTGAACAATACAAGCTAGAATCAGAAAGTGTTATCAAAGAAGTAAATAGTACTTATTTTTTAATGGAAGGCTCTTACAGTACTAAAGAACAAGCCAAAAAAGCAGTTACTAATATCGAGCCATATCTAATAGTTAAAGAAGATGCTAATTACATCGTCTATCTTGCTATCACATCATCTAATGATAATCTTGAAAAACTTAAGAAGATGTATAAAGAAAAAGGTATTAATGCTTCTATTAAGAAAATGAGTATAGAAAACGAAGAGTTTTTAGCAACCCTTGAACAAATGGATATTTTACTTAATAAAGCCAAGACTAATGATGAAGTTAATTCTATTAATGAAGTCGTCCTTGCTAACTATCAAGAATTTGTTTTGGAGTAAAATTTAAAAAACTGTATAAAATATAATTGAAGGGGGTATATTTATGAAGATAAAAGAAATACCAAAAAGTGAAAGGCCTAGGGAAAAACTCATCAAAAGAGGAGCGGACAGTCTTTCTAGTAGTGAACTCTTAGCCATTATCCTTGGAGAAGGTGTAAAGAATATTAATGCTAATGAACTTGCTTTTGTTCTTTTAAAGGAAGTTAGAAGCTTAAAAAACTTTGTTAATCTAAACTATCAAGAACTTACTAAAATCAAAGGCATTGGTCCTGTAAAAGCGACTAAAATCCTTGCTGCAGTAGAACTAGGTAAAAGAATATTCTTAACAGAAGAAAAGGATAATGTAAAGTTAATAAATGCTAAAGATATTTATAACTATTCTAAATCATTTTTTTATGGACTAAAACAAGAGTGTTTTTATTGTATTTATCTTGATAGTAAGAAAGGTGTACTAAGTAGTAAATTACTATTTAAAGGTACTATGACTAAAAGCAATGTTCACCCAAGAGAGATATTTAAAGAAGCCTATAAAGTTAATGCCAGTTATATAATATGCTTACATAATCATCCATCAGGAAGTGTTAATCCTAGTCCTAAAGATATAGAGTTTACTAATTATTTAATAGAATTAGGGAGAATCCATGGTGTTTTAATCTATGACCATTTAATAGTTAGTGAAAGTAAATATTTTAGTTTTTTAGAAAATAATTTGCTAGATTAATTGCAAAAATAAAAAGTTATTAGTATACTAAACTTTGAAAGGAATAGATACTATGTATAGAAAAAGTAAAAAAAGAAGAAAAATTATTATTATCATTGTAGTTATAATCATAGCCTTTTTTGTTTTATTTTACTCTCTATCATCTAATAGAAAGTTAACAGTAGTAGAATCATTCTTTAAAGATGCCGCTACTATTGTTATGAAAGGAGTAATGTTACCCTTTACATCTCTTAATGCTGATAAAGATACTGACTTAACAGAAAGTTATGTAATCCAGAAGAATTTAAATGTTCATTTAGAAGAAGAAATAGAACAACTTCGTGATACTTTAGATTTAAACCAAACATTAACAGGTTATGATGTAGTAAATGCTACAGTTATTACTAGAAATAGAAGTTATTGGTATCAGACTCTAACAATAGATAAAGGTAGTAAGGATGGCTTAAAGAAGAATATGGTTGCCATTACTAAAGATGGACTAATCGGTAAAATTCAAAATGTTACTAATTATTCTAGTGAGATAAAACTAATAACTGCTAATGATGTAAATAACAAAGTATCTGTTTCTATCGCTACGACAACAGGAGAAACGACTGCCATACTTAGTGGTTATGATAAAGAGAATAATTTAGTATTAATCAGTGGAGTAGATAGTAGGGTAGATATTAATAAAGGTGATGTAGTAACAACTAGTGGTTTAGGTGGAATGTTTCCAAGAGGTATATATATAGGAGAAGTAGAACAGGTTACTAATGATAAGTATGGACTAAGCAAGACTTTAGGAGTAAAGACTACCCAAAACTTTAATAATATTCACTATGTTACTGTTCTTAAGGAGGAAAAACAATAAAAAGTCCGGTTTTCCCCAAAAAAAGTCCGGTTTTCCCCAAAAAAAGTCCGGTTTTCTAATTATAAAATGAAAGGAAAGTGATTATGTGATATTTCAAGTAGTAATAGTTATCATCTCTTTATTCTTAGATGGAATACTAAGTAATTTTCTTCCCTTTATGATGGGAGACTTATCTTTATTTACTCCATACTTTACTTTAATAAGCATTGTTATAATCTATCCCTTCTTTAAGAAAAAAGATAAAGATTATTATATTTTAGTAGGTATAACAGGTTTCCTTTATGATTTATTCTATACTAATCTCTTATTTACCAATGCTATTTTCTTTTTATTAATAGGACTAATAGTAAGCTTTATCTATAAGAAAATGGAACTTAATCTTCTAACAAATTTATTTTTAACTATTTTTGTTATAGTAATATATCAAACTATTTTCTCTCTAAGCTTATTTATCTTTAATGTTGTTCCTGTTAATATAAAAAGTACTCTTTATTTAATAAGTCATAGCCTAATACTAAATATTATCTATGGCGAAATACTATATTTAATTTGTAAATATATGCCACACAAAAGACATTTAAACTGATGTCTTTTTCTTTTACTTAATACATATAATTAAGTGGTGATATAAATGGTAGAATCAAAGTTTTATAAGAAAAAAGAACCTCATACTAACAATAATTTAAAAAAACATATAAGAAGTTTTATAACAAAAGTATTACTAACTATAATAGTAACTCTTATTCTTTTAATAGGCTTTAAAACTAATCTAGATTTTAAAAGTAACTTTAACAAGTATGTTTATAACACCTCTCTACCATTTACAGACTTTAAAGCTCTTTATGATAAATATTTTTTAGGTACAAAAAACAATGATAATGATACTAAAGAAGTCTTTAATGAAAACTTAGTTTATACTGATAAAAGCATGTATGAAGATGGCGTTAAATTAACAGTTAAATCAAATTACTTAGTAAAAGCCATAGATAGTGGAATAGTTGTTTTTATAGGAGATAAAGATAAGTATGGTAAAACAGTTATTGTTCAACAAGTTAATGGTGTAGATGTTTTTTATGGAAATGTTAATAGTAGTGTCAATATGTATGATTATGTAGAAAAAGGTTCTCTAATAGGAGAAGTTATAGATACAAATCTCTATCTAGCATTCCAAAAAGAGGGTAACTTTGTCGACTATAAAGAGTATATTAAGTAGAGTAACTATTCATCCCAGTTGCTACTTTCTAATAGTTTTATCTTTTCTATCTGGATATTTTAATTTAATATTTATAACAACTCTTCTTCTTTTAATCCATGAAAGTGGGCACTTTTTTACCGCTTATATCTTTAATTGGGAAGTAGATAAAATAGTTTTCTATCCTTATGGAGGAGTATCTAAATTTACTCATGAAGTGAACTGTCCCTTAAAAGAAGAGTTAATAGTTCTCTTAATGGGACCAGTTATGCAATTAATAGGTTATAGCATTTTATTAAAAATACCATATTTCTATAACTATCAAGAAATAATAACAACTATTAATTATAGCATTCTCACTTTTAATCTTTTACCAATATATCCTTTAGATGGAGGAAGAATAATGCAGATACTTATCTGTTATTTAACCTCCTACCAGTTAAGCTTTAAAATAATTTATTTTATATCATTCATCTTTCTTAGTCTTATTGCCCTTATCTTTTTCTATAATCCTACTATAAATATCTTATTAATAATAGTTCTTTTAGTAGTAAAACTAATAACTGAAAAAAGAAATATAAATTATTATTTAGAAAAGTTTATCTTAGAAAGATACTTACATAAATACAAGTTTAAAAAAAGTAAAATAGTAAAGAGGACTAAAGACTTTAAAAGAGATTATCATCACCTAATTAAGATTAATGATAAATACTTTTTAGAAGAAGAGTACTTATTAAGAAAATATAAAGATAAATTATAGTGACATATTACTACTATAGATGTTATAATTAAAAAGACAAAGAAAGTAGAAGGAGAAATATATGGAACAGATAATAATTAATATAATGGAACAAGTTGGTTATTTAGGAGTTTTTCTTCTAATTGCAATAGAAAATATTTTTCCACCAATACCATCTGAGGTAATATTAGTATTTGGTGGTTTTATGACTACTTATACCACTTTAAATATACCTATAATGATACTTGCAGCGACATTAGGTTCTCTACTTGGAGCGATAGTACTTTATTATATTGGTAAAATCTTTAATAAAGAAAGATTAAAAAAAATAATAAGTGGTAAAATAGGTAAAGTATTAAGATTAAAAGCAAGTGATATTGAAAAAGCGGATAAGTGGTTTGATACTAAAGGTAATAAAACAGTTTTCTTCTGTAGATTTATACCTATTGTAAGAAGTTTAATTTCAATTCCTGCTGGTATGAGTGAGATGCCTATGCAAAAGTTTTTAATCTATACTATATTAGGTTCTCTAATCTGGAATACAGTTTTAATAGTAGTAGGTAGTATAGTAGGAGATAAGTGGGAAACTATTGTTGGTTACTTAGATAACTTCTCTAATGTGATTTTAATAATACTAGTAATAATCTTTGTAGTTGCAATGTATTATTGGTTTGTAATAAGAAAAAAGAAACAAAGTAAAAAGGCCTAATTTAATTTATATATATAAAAATACTGTAGCAAGTAATATTGTTACAGTATTTTTGTACCTAAATCGTACCTAAAAATAATAAAACCCTTGATATACAAGGGATAAATTCTATATGGTGGAGAATAGGAGGATCGAACTCCTGACCTTCACGGTGCAAACGTGACGCTCTCCCAGCTGAGCTAATTCCCCATCGCTTAAGAACAAATCGATTATATCATAGTAAAAAAACACTTGTCAATAGTTTATTTGCAAAAAAATATATGTTATTATTGTAGCAAGGAGTGAAGTAGATGAAAGTTTTATTATATGCAGAAGGATTAAAAGTAATAGGAGTAAGTGGGCTAGGTAAAGCGATACAGCATCAAATGAAAGCTTTAGAGTTAGAACATATTCCTTATACTACTGATATAAATGATAATTATGATATCGCTCATATCAATACATATTTTTTTAAATCATATTTTCTTGCCAGAAAACTAAAAAAGAAAGGAATAAAAATAGTTTATCATGCCCATTCAACAGAAGAAGATTATAAAGATGGTTTTATCTTTGGACATCTAACAAGTAAATTATTTAAATGGTGGATAATAAAATGTTATCGCTATGGAGATATTATTGTAACACCTACAGAATATTCTAAAAATATCTTAGAGCATTATAAAGGACTAGAAGATAAGAAAATAGTCGCTATCTCTAATGGTTTAGAATTAGACTTCTTTAAGCCTGATAAATCTTATAAAAACTCTTTTCGTAAAAGATATGGTTATAAAAAGGATGATAAGGTAATAGTAGGTATAGGAATATACAGTAGAAGAAAAGGAATAGTTGACTTTGTAGAACTTGCCAAACGTCTACCTGAATATAAGTTTATTTGGTTTGGTTCAAGTCCTATCGCCGCCGCGACTAGTGATGTTAAAAAAGCTTTAAAAGAATCAAAAGACTTACCTAATATTAAGTTTCCAGGTCATGTACCACAAGAAATGATAAGAGAAGCCTTAGGAGGATGTGATTTATATTTATTCCCAACTTTTGAAGAGACTGAAGGTATTCCTATTATTGAAGCCTGTGCTATGGAAACTAATACTATAATAAGAGATATCCCAATCTTTAATTATCTAACAGATGGAGTTAATGTTTATAAAGCGAAAGATGTTATGGAATTTGAAAAGAAAATAAAAATGTTTTTAAATGGCGAGTTAAAAAGTGTAAGTAAAGGTGCTAGAAAGATAGCAGAAGCTTGTGATATAAAGACAGTAGGTAAACAGTTAAAAGAAGTATATGAAGAAGTATTAAAAAAAGAAGACTAGTCTATAGTTCTTCTTTTTTAAATATTATATTCTCTTTCTTTTTCGTTACCTATATTTAAAATAATACCAACTAAGATTAAGTAAGATAACAAACTACTACCACCATAACTAATAAATGGTAATGTAATTCCTGTAATAGGTAAGAGTCCAACTGTCATTCCTATATTTTGTACTTGTTGAAATACTAGCATTCCAATAATACCGGCTAGGACAAATTTATCCCTTGAAGCTATTTTTTTAGTAGCCATATTAATTAATCTTGTATCAAAGAAAATGATAATTGCAATTAAAACTATCGCTCCTAAAAGTCCAAAGTTAGAAGCATAAACAGCAAAGATAAAGTCAGTACCAGACTCTGGAAAATATATTGGTGTCTGATTAAACCCATGTCCAAACACCCCTGCAGAACCAATCGCCGCTAGGGCATTTTCAAGTTGTAATCCACTACCATTTTGCCAATCCAATATTCTATCAAATCTATAATATAAATCAGTACCAAAGATACTTACAAATAAATCTTCATTTAAGAAATAACATCCTAACACTAAACTTAGCATAATAGCAATTATAACTCCTAAAATAACAAACCATCTAAGCCTAATTCCTGATGTAAACATCATACAGAAATAAATTATAAAATAAATCATAACAGAACCAGTATCAGGCTCTAAGAATGTTAAAACACTAGGAATTAACACAACTATTAAAGTCTTTATAATAAAGATAAACTCTTCTTTAATACTAGGATGGTCTGTTGTCTCTCTAAAATTAGATATCATAACAGCAAGGACTAACATAATAAAAATCTTCATAAACTCACTTGGCTGGAAACTACCAATATAAGGAATAACAAACCAACACTTACTATTATTTATAGACGGTGCAAAGAGTAATAGAGATACTAGTAAAATATTTCCTATAATATAGAAGAACCAAGCATTCCTATAAAGATAATCATTTTTAAGCTTAAAAAGTATTACAATTATAACAACTCCTACTAAATACCATATCGCTTGTTTTAAAGCCAAGTTCCCATTATCAGGAGAAAGATAAGTCATCGCACTATATATAGTAGTAATACTTATAATAAAAAACAAGACAATAGGTATAACAATAGTTAAATCAATTTTCTGCCTTTTTCGCAAATCTATCACGTCCTTTCGCATCAAGTCATTACTATTATATCAAAAAATAGTACATTTTATTATATAAAATACATAAAATGTAACAGGAGGGAAAACTATGAAACAATTACCACCAATTTTTAAAGTGAGTAATAATATAAAAGATACTAATCAAAAATATTATTATGAGAAAGTAACTAATAAAATAAAACCTAAAGAAATTAAAAAAACTATTGATAATAACTTATCAATAGAAGAGAAAATAAATAAAATATTTAAGACTAAAGGCTATGCTTTTAATATTCCTGTCGAAATTACTTTCTCTAATAAAACCGTTAATACCTATCTAGCCTTAAAAAGAAATGATTCTATCATAACATTAGATAATGAAGTAATTCCTATATCGACAATTACTTCACTAGAAATAAAAAGCCCATCAGAATAAAGATGGACTTATTTTTTTATTAAACACCACTTATAAAGACATCAGGTAAACATCTAATAGCAGAGACACAATCTAGATTAATAGTAAAGAATGTACTAGTTAAAACATAAGGTTCACTACTACTAGTATCAGGATTCTGTGCTAAAACTCTACAAGTACAACAATTACCTTCTAGGTTTTCAAGTCTAAAGATAGAAGAAGTACCATTAACTGTTCCAAGAGTATAAGGAAAAGACCATAGTTCCCCAGTTGTACAATTATATAAGTTTATTGGTCTTGTGTTATAGCACACTAAACTAGGAGTAGGACCTAAATAAGGCTTATCACATCCTAGGACTTCACAGTCGTCATCTTTAGCATTTTGTAAGCAAAGAATAGTCTCTAATATGGATGTTAAGCAACTTTTATCATCACACATAAATTATCCTCCTTTTATAAATTATCAATAATAATATCATCTAAACAACTAACAACACAGATACAATCTAAATTAATAGTTATAAACTCATTAGTAGCAAGATATGTTCTATTTATATCAGTAGTATCAGGATTAGGTCTTAAGATACGACATTTAACACAGCAATCATCTACTGACTCCACTCTAAAAACAGATGAAGTATTAGTAGTTCCATTTAATGTATAAGTAGTACTAAAGATATTACCATTCCTAGTATAGAAAGTAACTGGTCTTGTATTAAAACAAATAATATTAGGACTACTTCCTAAATAAGGTCTAGTACAAGACTCATCAAAGCAATCACTACCTCCGGCATTTCTTTGTAATATATCAATAACCTTTAATAGCTTACCTAAACAACAAGTATCTTTATTATTCACTGTTTACACCACCTCTTATCTATTATCTAATATAGGTTATGAGACTATTTTTATTTTGTGTAGTTAATAACCTATAACTTCTATTATTAGTTTATGAGACTTGCTCTTATAATTTACACTTTTATTTTTTTTACTAATAGAGTATAATTGTTATAGGTGATAAAGATGAATTTATTAGATATACAATATATTATAATTATTGTAGTAATATTAATTATTTTACTAGCAGTTCTAAAAGCTAATAAGAAAGATGCTAATATTGATTTAAATAAACTAGTAGAATATCTTGGCGGCAAAGATAATATTATCAGTACAGAATCTAAATTATCTAGATTTATTGTAACTCTAAAAGATACTTCTAAAGTTGATAAAGAATCTATTCAAAAGTTAGGCGCTAAAGGTATAGTTGAGATTAATAATCAATTAAAGATTATCTTAGGACCTGAATCTAAACAATTAAAAAAATATATTGATGAACTAAAATAGAGTTTTCTCTATTTTTTCTTTTTTACTCCATAATTCGACAAATTTCTACAAAACTATAACATATACTTATTTTAGAAAGAGGGAGAAATATGTCGTATATTGAAGTTATAATTGAAAGTATTATTTTATTACTTTGTCCATTAGCATTATATCTATTATATACAATCTATAAAAAGAATCTATCCTGTGATGAAAAGGACTTAGGCTTTGAAATAGCAATCATCTCATCACTATATTTTGTCTTAAGATATGGAACTTGTTGTTATAATGATTATCCTATTATTTTATTTGATATTCCATTACTTATTTGTTATTACAAAAGAAAAATGTCTTTAGCATTCTTTATATCATTAATACTAATTATTTATGAAACACTATTCCTAGGTATCAATCCTTTATTCCTAGCCTTAGAATATAGTAGTTATTTAATAGTATATTCTCTATTTACAAAAAAGAAACTAAAGCCTATTAATGTAGTTAACTATTTTATCATCATTAAGAGTTTCATGTTATCTTTAGAAGTTTTCTGGTTTATTAGTCCCGAACGAAGTTATTCATCTAATTTATTTTATATCTTTACTATTATAATAACTTTATACTTTGTAACTAATATAATCATATCAATATTTGCAAAAGGAGAAAAAATAGTAGAGTTACATAATGATTTACAAAATATAGAAAAAGAAAAAGATTTAAGACGCTCTTTATTTAAAGTAACTCATGAAATAAAAAATCCTATCGCAGTATGTAAAGGATACCTTGATATGATAGATATTAATGATAAGAAAAAGGTAAGAAAGTATATTCCTATTATTAAAGATGAAATAACCAGAACTTTAGTCTTAATGGATGACTTCTTAGACTATACTAAAATAAAAATAGAAAAAGAAGATATGGACCTTATTATGTTGCTTGAAGATTTAGAGGACTATTTAGAAGATTTATTTAAAAAGAACGGTATAAAAGCAGAATTTAATATTCCTGATGAAGATATCTATATAGAAGCAGACTATAATAGATTAAAACAAGTCTTTATTAATCTTTTAAAAAATGCTATTGAAGCGAAAGATAGTAGTAAGAAAGAAAATATAATAAAAATAAGTTTAGAAAGTGATAATGAGTTTATGAAGATAATAATTGAAGATAATGGAGTAGGAATGGATAAGGATACTCTAAATAATGTTAGTGAGATGTTTTTTACAACTAAAAGACGTGGTAGTGGCCTAGGTGTTAGTCTCTCTAAAGAGATAATAGAACAACATAATGGGACTATTGTGTATAATTCAGTAAAAGGAGAAGGGACAAGAGTAATAGTTACTTTACCTAAAGAGATAAATATGGCATAATATTATTGAAGTGATAGTATGTGGAATATAGAAGAAATAAAAAAAGATGTAAGAAGTAATTTATCAGATTATAGATATAATCATTCTCTTAGAGTTATGGAAGAAGCTGAAAAGTTAGCGCGGCATTATCATTGCAATGTCGAAAAATGTAAATTATGTGGTCTAACTCATGATATGTGTAAAGAGTTAAGAGATAAGGAAAATGAACAGTTTATAAAGAAGTATAATCTTTCTAAAGAGTTATTAAATCCTGAAAATAAAAATATTATTCATGGGGTTATCGCCTCTATTTTAGTTAAAGAAAAATATAACTTTACAGAAGATATGACCTTAGCGATTAAGTATCATACAACAGGTTATCCTAATATGGATTTACTTGCTAAAATTGTTTATTTAGCAGATAAAATAGAAAAGGGAAAAAACTATCCTGGTATAGAAGAAGAAAGACTTCTAGCATACCAAAACATTGATAAAGCGATTATTTTATGTCTAAATAATCAAATAAAGCACTTGAAAGAAAAGAATAAAGTTATAAATAAAATGGGTTATGATACTCTAAAATTCTTAGAAGAAAATACTATTGATTGAAATATTTCTAAAATAATGCTACAATTTACTTAACTTGAAAGAGAGTGTGTTTACTATGAATGAAAATAAAGGTAAAGAAGTAATTAGTAATACTAATACCAACCAACCAAATAATTCTAAGCCAGTTAAAGATAATAAAGAGATGAAGAAAAAACTAATGAGAATGATGCTAATAGTAGTAGGAGTTCTTGTTTTACTATTAATTATTATTTTAATATTTTCTTTAGTAACTGGTGGTAATAAGACTTATGAAGAGATTGAAGAAGATTTAAAAAATGCGGCTATAGAGTATTATAAAGTTCAAAGCGGATTGTTACCACAAGAAGAAGGAAAAACTGTTACTGTAAAAGCCAGTACACTAGCAGATGCTGAACTCATGAAACCATTAAGTGAATTAAGAAAAGGAGAAAGCTGTAGTGGTAGAGTAGAAGTTACTAAAGTAGGAGATAATATAATCTATACACCATACTTAGACTGTGGTGATAAATATACTACTAAAGAGTTATATAAAGCCGTATTAGAACAAGGTATTGTTACAAGTGGTAATGGTTTATATGATTTAAATGGAGAAAAAGTATATAGAGGAGATAATGTTAATAACTATGTACAATTAGATAATGCTTTATTTAGAATAGTTAAAGTAACCTCTGATAATAAACTTCTCTTAATATTAAATGAAATGGAATCTAATATGTCTACTTATTTTGATGATAGATATAATCAAGATAGATTATCTAATAGTGGGTTTAATGATTATAGAATTAGTAGAATGTATCAATATCTAGATGATTTATATAATAATAAACAAGATTATAGATTGTTAAGTAGTAATGATAAAGAAAAACTATCTACATTTAATTTATGTATTGGTAAAAGAAATCCTGCTGATACAACTAATAACAATAGTATAGAATGTACTGACGTTTTAGAAAATCAAATGATTGGACTTTTAACTGCTAGTGATTATCTAAATGCATCATTAGATGCTAATTGTAAAGCGACTACAGATAAGAGTTGTCAAAATTATAATTATTTAAAACTAAGTGGTACAGATTGGTGGCTAGTAACAGGAAGTTCTCTAAATAGTTATGAAGTATATTCTGTTAGAAGTAGTGGCTATTTATATGAAACTAATGCTGCTGGTTATAAAAAGGTAAGACCAACCATTATGTTAAATAACAATGTTATGATTAAATCAGGTAGTGGTAGTGAAGCTAATCCATTTATATTGAAGTAAAAAGAAGAAAGAAGGTAAAGTGTAGAATGACAAACTTCTTTCTACTAGAAATAGAATAAAATGACGAATTATTTTACCCTAGATTTATATATAAAATAAAGAGATATATACAATTTGATATTGGTATATATCTCTTTTTTGTTTCATTTTTTAAACAAATGTGATATCATATAGAACAAAAAAAGAAGTAACCCAAAGTTTACCACAACACAAGTTACTTCCTACCAAACAAGGTGATTATATGATACTACTAAAACCTTTAAAAGTCAATAGTAATTTACAAGTTTTTAAGTTCACCTTAATTTTAAAGTTAAATTTCAGTTTTGGAGTAAAGTGAAATTTAGTATTAGAAAAGCTTATTGTTTTTTTATTAATACTATTTCTAAAACTAAATTGCAGTGAATAATTTATTTAACTGCAATTTAAG
>DVHC01000013.1 GCA_018712385.1 Candidatus Onthousia excrementipullorum
GCAACATGAATAATGTAAAATAATCACTGAAAAATGACTATAATATGTTTTTAGTATTATGATAATATGATGTAAAATTTTCTCTGAAAATTAACTACATAATTAAGTCAAATATTTACTGAAAAATCACATATCAAAAATATTTTAGGTGAATTCTCAAAGTAAATGCCCGTGATAAAATAAGTGGTATCAATAGACAAGTAATAGCCCGTTAAAAATAGTTTATAAGGAATTGTCTATAAAAAGTAGTAGATGTTCGAATTAGACAACTTATAGCCCGTTAAATATTAAGTGAAAAGAAGCCATAAAACAGGCTTCTTTTCACTTAATATCTCTATAATCATATAAGTATTCAGTATTTAACAAATCTAATAAAGCTTCTTCAACAAATTCAATAATTAAATTATAGGGTGTTGATTTATATTTATAGTCGGTTTTATCTTTACAATAAAATTTCATTTTTAAGAGCTTATTGTCACTTAGTAAAAACATTTTTAAATTATCTTCAATAATAGTACATATTTCACTTATAATAAACTCTTCATAACTATCATAATTGTATGTATTTAGATAAAAATCTTTTATATCCCTAGCATATTCTACAATATTAGAATCAGGTCCTTTATCATATAAAGGACAAGTATGATTATAAAGTTTATATTTATAACCTCCATTTTTCTTTAAATATTCAATAATTGCATCTATTTTAATAATAAATTCATCATTTTTCATAATGTTATATTTGCCTCCTCAATTTCTTTTTTATCAAGATATTTCTTGATATTGTTAATATTTTTTTCACCTAATAGTTTAGGTACAAGTACAACTTTATCATCATCTATTCTTTTTAAATTCAGTTTATCTAATACGTTTTTTGATATATAATTTTCTACTAAATCAAAAGGACATTTACCATCTAAACTTTCCCTATATAAACTATTAATGTGAGAACATAATAAATCCAAATCTTTTTGAGTATAACATTTTAATGATACTCCTTTAGGAATAACCCTTCTAATAAGTTCATGGTTATTTTCTATATTTCCTTTTTCATAAGATGAATAAGGATGACAGTAAAATATATTAGCATTGGGTAATATTTCTTGTAAGTCATCTAATCTAATAAATTCTTTGCCATTGTCTGTTAAAAGTATTTCAAATATCTTTTCAATTATTTCATTTCCTAATATTTGTTTTAGTAACTTTAGTTTGTTAGAAACCTCTTTGGCATTTTGAGAAGTTAATTTAAAGATAAGAATAAACTTAATATCTACAATTTCAATAGTAAAAAACACAGGTGCATCATTTTCTTTAATACCCTCAACAGTATCCATTTGTGTTTCTACTGCATTAGGATTTTCTTCTTTATAAGAATTATAATCTTCATAAGTATGACCATCTATATCTCTTTTATAAGATTTATCCCTAACTTCTTTTTGTTTAGTTTTTCTACATCTTGGTAAATCAGACTTTTTTAAGGCAAGTTGTCCTCTTTCTATTTGTTTATAAATAGTACTTATTTTAAAATTAAAGCCTCTTTTATTTATAACAATAAGCGCATGGTATATTGATTTACAATTTAATACTAATACTTTAAAATCATTGTTTAAAATATCTAATTCTAAAGGTGTATATCGTAATTTACTTCTATCTTTTTTCCAAGAATTTACATATTCATTATTTGCTTCAACTGCATTATAATAATATCTAACATGTCTACAATATTTTTTCTTTTGGCAACCATTGCAGACATGTGGAGAAGAGATTAAGTTTTCACACAATTTAATCTCTATATTTTTGCAAGTTTTATAACACTCATATGTTTTCATTGAACAATTTACATGTTTTAAACAAGGATGATCATAATTAAATGTAGAAGGAAAAGTTGCGATTCTGTGCTTCATTATTTCTTTTCCTATATTAGATCTGTCTCTTTGTAATTCATTAGATATTTCTGTTATAGTTTTACTTTCATTAAGTCTTTCTTCAATAAGTTTTCTTGTTTCTAAGGTGAAGTGAACATTTGTTACTTTCTTTTTCATATTAATCTAATATTCCTTTCTTTGCTATTTTTTTGAACACTTACCTATATTTAAACTCTCATATGGCATCATCTCCTTATTAAGCTTATATTAATTAATAAAAAGAATTTAGACAACTAAATACCCACTATAAGCATAATAGCTTCTATTATTACTTCTATAAGTTATTAGACAACTAACTGCACGTTTAATTAGACAACTAAAAACCCGTCCTATACTAAGACGGGCATTTACTTGTAGAATTCAGAAAGTATATGAAGTAGGTTTTAACTACTTGAAAATATTATATATTTATGATACTATGAATATGTAAAAGAGATTTACATACAATAAAAAAAGAGGAATACCTAGTTTTGCAGATGGGTGTTACCTCTAAAGTGTTTTAGAAGTAAAAACCCTATTCACAAAGATGTAATAGGGTGTTTTACTATCTATAAATAATTAGTAATATTACAATTAAGAAATCCTTCTTACTCATAAACATTTCCCCTTTCTAACCCCCTGAAGTCAAGAGATATAGAAAGAGGCAAACACCCTTACTAAGTATTCCTGCAAATATAGTATCATACTTTTATTTATAAAACAATCGAACAAGATACATTTTTTTAATAGAAAATTTGTTTCGTATATTTTAATCTAACTAGAAGAATAGAAAGTTATTCTAGTTTTGTTGTTTAGGATATTTTTTCTATGTTATAATTTTACTTGGAGGGAATAAGATGCAGTTTTATAGTTTGAATCATGAAGCTTCTTTTGAAGATTTAAAAAAATTTAATTACCCTAATCAAAAGATAGGAGTAATTGCGCATATAGAAAATGAAAATGGTGAAATTTTACTACAGCAAAGAGGAGTAAAATCTCGTGATGAAAATGGCCTTTACGAGGATATAGGTGGTAAAGTAGAACCAGAAGATATAAACTTCTTATCAGCAATTAAGCGTGAAATCAAAGAAGAAGCAGGAGATGAAATTAATTTAGTTTTCAGTAATTCCATAGGAATTTATCATTGCTATAAAAATAATATTAATTGGGTTTTTGTAATATATTTTGTTAAATATATTGAAGGAAAAATTAAAATAATGGAGCCTTTGAAATGTATGGATTATCATTTTTTTAAATATAATGAGGCAATTGATTCAGAATTAGTTACGGAAAGCTGTAAGTATTTAATTAAAAGTATAAAACATAATTATAGATAATAATTTAATTAATGATTATGAAATTATTTTATTTAATGTTATTTACATATTACTTGAAAATATTATATATTTATGATACTATGAATATGTAAAGAAAAATTACATATAATAAAACTATTATTACGAAAATAAGTGAAAATATGACATAGCATAGAAATTTCTCTATTTTTCTCATATTATCAGACCCCTTTCACACTATTTTTAAGTAAGTTCGAGGGGATAGCACCTAAACAACTAGATATTCCATTAATAATGTAACATATATATTAAGATAAAACAATCGAACAAGATACATTTTTTAACAGAAAATTTGTTTTATATATTTTAATCTGACTAGAAGAGTATAAAGTTCTTCTTTTTTTCTTGATTAGCATATTTTTCCTATGATATAATTTTGCCTGGAAGAGGTGAATTATGTTAGAAGTTGAAGACTTAAAGAAGAAGTTTGTTAAGTATAATGCTAAACGTAAAAAAGAAGAATTTTATGCTGATAATGGCATTAGTTTTAAAGCTAAAGATGGAGAAATCATTGGTATATTAGGACCAAATGGAGCAGGGAAAACAACTCTACTTAGGATGATTGCAGGAATACTTGAGCCAACGAGTGGTACTATATCTTTTGATAAATTAGATTATCTTCATAATGAGATAGAAATTAAGAAGAGTATTGCTTATCTTTCTGGTAATACTAAACTTTATAATACTTTGTCTCCTTATGAATTATTAAAAATGTGTGGCAATATTTATGGAGTAGAAGAAGATAAATTAGAAGATAGGATAAAAGAGATATCTAAAAAATTAAATATGGATAGTTTTCTATATAATAGAATTGAAAACTTATCAACAGGACAAACCCAAAGAGTTAATATTGCAAGGTGTCTAGTTCATGACCCTAAATATTATATTTTAGATGAAGCGACTAGTGGTCTTGATATTATTTCTAGTCAGATTATTTTAGACTTTATTAAAGAAGAAAAGAAACGTGGTAAGATAATTTTATATTCTACACACTATATGGAAGAAGCAGAAAATATATGTGACTATGTTATTATGATTAATAAAGGTAAAGTTATTAAAGAAGGTACTCCTAGTGAGATTAAAAAATCTACTAAAACTACTAATTTAAGAGATGCTTTCTTTACTTTAATAGGAGGTACATCTAATGAGTAATTTAGGTAATATTTTAAAGAAAGAATTAAGAGAGATGTTTCGTGATAAGAAGTCTCTTGCGATGATGTTAATTATTCCTATTTTAATACCAGCTTTAGTAATAGGAATGTCTGCTTTATTTGAATCAGAAGTTAATAAGCCTATAACTGATTATAATAAAATTGGTTTTAATTATGAGTTAGGTGATATGGAAAAAGATATTGCAGAAAACTTAGATATAGAAGTTATTAGTGGTACAACAGAAGAGTTAGAAAATAAATATAGTGATGGTAGTATAGATTTATATATTACAAAAGATGGTAGTACTTATACTATTAATGGTGAAGATAATGAGACTAGTACTTATGCTACTAGTTTAATGGATACTTACTTTGCTACTTATAAAGAAGCATTACAAACTAATTATTTAGCAAGTAATAATATAAATCCTACTGATGTTACTAATATTATTACTGTTAACAAAGAAATAACTGAGACAGAAAACTTTTATGGTAATTATATTGTAAACTATGGCTTTCTATTTATAATTATGGCTATTACAATATCTGCAACTTATCCTGCTACTGATACGACAGCAGGAGAAAAAGAAAGAGGAACACTTGAAACATTACTTACTTTTCCAATTAAGAGTAAAGATATTATCGTTGGTAAGTTCTTAAGTGTATCTTTATCATCAATTATTACAGGAGTTATTAGTTTAATTTTAATGCTTGTTTCGTTAGCGTATGCTAATAGTAGTTTTGAAATATATAAAGATACTAATTTAATGTTATCTCCTAGTAGTTTAATCTTTGCAATAGTTGTAATAATTGCTTACTCTTTATTAATAAGTGGTCTTTGTATTGCTATTGCTAGTAAATCTAAAACTTTTAAAGAAGCTCAAAGTGCTCTAACTCCTTTAACATTTATATCTTTCTTTCCAGGTATGATTGCCTTTATGGCGGGTATTAGTTCATCACCAATTTTATCACTAGTACCTTTCTTAAACTTTACTCTATTATTCCAAGATATAGTTGTAGGTAATATAAATATTGTTAATATTTTGTTAATGAGCTTATCGACAGTTGTTATTATTGCCTTAGTCTTAGTAGTGATAATTAAACAATATAAATCAGAAAAAGTATTATTTTAGGGCTTTATAAAGCTCTTTTTTATTGGTACAATTTTATTAGAGGAAAAATAATCTGAAAAAAAGTTCAAGTTTTTCATTCAATTGTATTTTTTGAACGAAGAGAAAGGAATGATACTTGTTATGAAAAATATTGTATTAATTGAACCTAAATTAGAAGAATATTATTATGAACAAAAATTATTAAGTGATAAAGATACAATGTCTTATAATGCAGGATATGATGTTTTTTATAATGGATATCATTATAATACAGGATGTATTGATTTTGATAAAGATAAATGGTTGGAAAAATATAATAAACGTAAAGATAAAAATACTTTTTTTGCTTATATAAAAGATGTTAACTTAAATAAATATGTCGGGTATGTAAATTATAACTATAATAATAAGGAAAATAGATATGAATGTGGTGTTGTTATAGAATCAAAATATAGAGGCTGTGGTTATTCTAAACCTGCTTTAATACTTCTTTGTAAACAAGCCTTTTCTAGTGGAATAGATTCTTTATATGATAGTTTTGAAAAGAATAGAGTTCATGCTTTAAAACTTTTTCAAAATGTTGGCTTTGAAATAGTAGAAGAAAAGAAATGGAAGAATTTTAATCAGATAGTATCAGGAGTTGTAGTTAAAATAGAAAGAAATAAATTTATAAAATCTAACTTAACAAAATAATTTATACTAGAATTTAGCAGTTATCGACCACTTTTGAATGATAATATGCCAAAAGTGGTCGATAACTTGACTAATTGTGCCATGTAGGATATAATTAATATAGGTGAAGAACAATGGAAAAATTATATAAAAGAGAAGATTATTTAAATAAGATTAGAGGATTTTATGATGATACAATGATAAAAGTAATTACAGGTATTAGAAGATGTGGTAAATCTTATTTATTAAAAACAGTTATTGAAGAATTAAAAGATAAGGGTATAAAAGATAAAGATATTATTTATATTGAGTTAGATAGAAAAGAATATAAAGATATTAAAACCCCTACTGAACTTGAAAAGATTATAGATGATTTAATAGTAGATAATGATTTTAAATATCTCTTTATCGATGAAGTAGAAAATGTTACTGACTTTGAATCTGTTGTTAATGCTTACAGAGAAGAAGGTAACTTTTCGATATTTTTAACAGGTTCAAACTCATATTTACTCAGTGGTGAGCTTGTAACTAAATTAACGGGAAGATATATTGAGATAGAAATGTTACCACTTAATTTTTATGAATATGTTGATATGAAGAAGTTTCTTAATAAAAGCATTAATTCTAATATTTATTTAGAATTTGAAGAATTTATAAGAAATGGTGGTTTTCCAGGTTCATTATATTATGAAAAATATGAAGATAAATTATTATATACTAGAAATGTAATTAAGCAAATATTTGATAAAGATATTAAAAATCATAAAAAAATAAAAGATAAGGATTTATTTGAAGTAATACAAAACTTTGTTGTAAATAATTTTGGTTCTGTTATTAGTGTGGGTAGTATATATGATTATTTAATAGGACAAAAAATAAATGTTGATAGGAGAACTATTAAAACATATATAGAAATTCTAGAAAATGCTAAAATTATATATTCATGTGATTTATTTGACATGAAATCAAAGAAAGTAATAGATAGAGAAAAGAAATATTATTTAGCAGATTTAAGCATTTATTACGCCTTAAATACTGATAATAGAATTAATTATGGACCTGTTTTAGAAAATGTATTATTTTCATATTTGAAAACTAAAGGTTATAGTTTAAGTGTTGGTAGAATAGGAAATTTAGAATGTGATTTTATTGCAAGACGTGGTGTAGATGAGTATTTTTATATTCAAGTTACTAAAAATATAGATGATGAAAAAACTGCTGAAAGAGAATATAAACCATTTTACAAAATAAAGGAAATGTATCCTAGATATTTATTTGTATCCGATTTAGTATTACAAAGAAATGTCGAAGGAATTAAAAATGTTAATATAGTAGATTTTATTTATAATAAAGAAGATTTAAAATAGGGCTTTTAAGAGTTCTATTTTTTTATTATAATTTTAGTAGGAAGAAAGTGATTATATTGAAAATATATTTAGTTAGACATGGACAAGTAAATCATAATTTAAAGAAAATTTATTCAAACGAAGATGAAGATTTAAATGAAACTGGTATAAAAGAAGCTTATGAGTTAAGAGAAAAACTAGAAAATATTTCTTATGATGTCATTATTTCTTCTCCTTTAAAACGAGCACTCCATACTGCTAATATTATAAATAGGGCAAACAAAGATATTATTATAGACGGAAGATTAAGAGAACGTAATCCAGGTAATTTATCAGGTAAGCCTTTAGAAGTTACAAATAGAGAAGAGTATTGGAATTATTATTCTGCTATTAAGTATGGAACATCTGAAGATATAAAAGAGTTTTTTGATAAAGTAAAGAACTTCTTAGATGAATTAAAAACTAGAGAATATAAAAGTGTTATAATAGTTGCCCATAGTGGTATTTCTAAAGCGTTCTATGGCTATTTTAACGGGATACCTAAAGATGGTAAGTTTCTTAATCTAGGTTTAAATAACTGTGAAGTCAAAGAATATATTTTGTAGGAGTTGACAATGAAAATATATATTATAGGTCCACCTGCATCAGGTAAAACAACTTTATCAAAAATATTAAGTAAGAAATATAATATAGAAAGTTATGAGCTAGATAAATTAGTTTTTGATGATGATAATAATCATATTAGAAGAAGTAATGAAACTATTAGTAAGATTTTTAATGACATTTTAGTTAAGGATTCTTTTATAATAGAAGATGTAGGTAGAAGTAAATTTGTTAAAGGTTTAGAAAAATGTGATAAGATATATTATATAAGTTTAAATAAATATGAAGTTTATAAAAGAGTTATAAAAAGGTGGTTTAATCAAAAACTAGGTAAGGAAGGTTTTAATTATCCTCCAACATTTGCCCAGTTAATAGATATGTTTAGAGTTGTTAATAGTTATTATAAAAAAGAAAAGAAAAAGTTAGATTATATAAACAGTTTTAAAGATAAAGTTATTTATTTAGATAAAGACAAATTAAATGAATTAGAAAATAGATAAGGAGTAGTTAGTTATGGCATTAAAAAATGCGAAAGAACATTTAAAAAAATATAGATTAGATAATAAAGTAAAAGAATTTGATACATCATCTGCAACTGTTAAAGAAGCAGCTATTGCTTTAAATTGTAGTGAAGCAGAAATTGCCAAGACTCTATCATTTTTAGTAGGTGATAAGCCTATATTAATAGTAACAGCAGGTAATAGAAAGATAGATAATGCTAAATATAAAGCTATATTTCATGAAAAAGCTAAAATGCTTAAAGCTGATGAGGTAGAGCCTCTTATCGGACATAAAGTAGGTGGAGTTTGTCCTTTTGGAATAAATGATGGTGTAGATGTTTATTTAGATATATCTTTAAAAGATTTTGATATAGTTTATCCTGCTTGTGGTAGTAGTAACAGTGCTGTAAAACTTACTATCAAAGAATTAGAAGATGCTTCTAATTACAAAGAGTGGATAGATGTTTGTAAAATAAGAGAAGAAGGTTAAGTAGATGAAAAATATTTTGTTAATATCTTTTGTACTTTTATTAGTTGTTATTTCTTGTAATGTTATATTAGTTAATGCTAAAGAAGTATCTCATAGCAGTCCTATAACTATTTTAAGAGCAGGTGGAGGAAGTAGTAGTGGCGGACACTCAAGTTCTGGTGGCTCTAGTAGTGGTGGCCATTATGGAAGTAGAGGCTATAGTAATCCTATTTCTGATATTATTTCTGCTATATTATTTGCCTTTATCTTTTTCGCTTCAGCAATTATCTTGTATTTTAAAGTATTAAGAGCATCTTTTAATAGTAAAAGGTATTTAAGGCTATTAGATGATAAAGATATTACATGGAAGTATAAAACTATAGAGAAAAGAGTAATAGAAGCATTTTATATTATACAGGAAGCTTGGACTAATAATGATATTAGTAAAGCACAAGATTATATGGCTAAGGATTTATATGAGAGTTTTAAGATAAAATTAGAATGGATGGATATTAATAATAGAAGAAATGTCTTAAAGAAAATAAGATTAGTTAATCTTAAACCTGTATCTATTTACGATGATAAAGATGATAAAAAAGACTTAATTTGGTTTTATATTAAAGGAAAGATGATAGATTATACTATAGATACTAAAACAAGAAATATAGTCGATGGTACTACCAAAAATAAATCTTTTATTGAGTTTTGGAAGTTTGTAAAAAATAATCATAATGAATGGGTATTAAGTGAAATACTACAAGAAGATGAAAGTAGTAAGATAGGCTTATAAAATGAAAATAGTAGTGCTGTTTAACTACTATTTTTACCATTTTTATATTCTAAAGAAAAATATTTTCTTTTATTAAATATAGTAAATAAAAATATTATGTTATATAATTAGATAGTAAAGGTAGTGATAAGATGTTTAAAGTAGAAGAAAATAGAACTATATATTTAGATGATAAAGGTAATATTTTAGGAGAAGTAGATTATCCTTATATTTCTTCTAATGTCGTAGATGTTAATCATACCTTTGTTGATATAAGTTTAAGAGGAAAAGGTATTGCAAATTTACTTTTAACTCATGCCTTTAACTATTTTAGAGAAAATAATATTAAAGTAAAGGCAAGTTGTTCTTATGCTATTAAATGGCTTGATAATCATAGAGAATATACTGATTTAATGATAGAAAAGAAGTGATATGATGTTTGATTTTACTAAGAAAAAAGGAAATCCTTTAGTTGAAGAGAATATATTTAAAGAGTATAAAAAACTAGTAGAATTATCTAATGATGAACTCTTAGATAAATATGATAGTTCTATAGATGGGTTATCTTTAAAAGAAGTAATAAAAAGAAGAGAAGTTTATGGTAAGAATATTTTAAAAGAGGAGAAGAAAAAATCAATTCTTAGTTTTATTATTGATTCTTTTAAGGACCCTTTTATCTATATCTTAATTGTCCTTGCGGTTATTAACTTTTCTTTAGGTGATAGACTTGGCTCTTTAATAATTATTTTACTTGCTATCATAAGTTCTACTATTAGACTTGTTCAAGACTATTCTGCTTATAAATTTGATTTAAAGTTAAAAAGTAAATTATTTACTGTTATTAGTACGATTAGAGATAATAAAGTAAAAGATATAAATATTAAAGATATAGTACCAGGTGATATTATAGAATTAAATGCTGGTTCTATTATTCCAAGTGATGTTATTTTATTAGAAGTAAAAGATTTATTTATTAATCAGTCTATTTTTACAGGAGAAAGTGTTCCTATTGAGAAAAAGATAAATAGTGGTGGTGATAGTCTTTTAGATTTAGAGAGAATATGTTTTATGAATTCTAGTGTTGTTAGTGGAAGTGGTAAAGCTTTAGTTATTAAGACAGGGAAAAATACTTATCTTGGTACTATTGCTAAAGATATGCTAACAACTAAAAAAATAACTAACTTTCAAAAAGAGATGAATGCGGTTAGTAAGACCTTAATAGAAGCGATGCTGGTAATTACCGTATTAGTTTTTATTCTTAATACTTTAATCCATCATGATATTATGCAGGCTTTACTTTTCGCTATCTCTGTCGCTGTAGGAATAACTCCTTCTATGTTACCGATGATAGTTAACGTTAATTTAAGTAAAGGTTCTAAGAGTCTTGCTAAAAAGGAGACACTAGTAAAAAGAAGTGAAGCGATAGAAAATCTAGGTTCAATAGATACTTTATGTACTGATAAGACAGGAACCCTTACTGAAGATAAAATTGTTTTACAACTATACCTTAATAGTGACTTTAAAGAAGATAGAGAAATCTTAACTTATGCTTATTTAAATAGTCATTATAGTACAGGAATAAAGAATTTAATAGATAAAGCGATTATTAGTTATGCTAAGAATAAAGGATTACTTATTTCTAGATATCAAAAAATAGATGAGATTCCCTTTGATTATGAAAGACGTAAAGCTTCAGTTATAGTTAGGGATGAAGATAAGGTTTTAATGTTAACTAAAGGTGCGATTAAAGAAGTGTTAGATAGTTGTAATAAAATTAGACATCAGGGTAAAACTATTAAGTTAACTAATGAGTTTAAAGATAAGATTTTAGAAAAGGCTAAAGAGTTAAATAAAGAGGGAATGCAAGTAATCGCTCTTGCTTTAAAAGAAACAAAAACTATATCTAAAAGTTATAATGATGATAAAGATTTAACTTTTATTGGCTTAGTTGCTTTCCTAGACCCTGTTAAAAAAGGTGTTAGTAGAGTTATAAAAGACTTAAGAAAAGTAGGGGTTAATACGAAAATATTGACAGGGGATAATCCTGATGCAACTAAGACTATTTGTACTCTAGCAGGCTTTAATAGTGATAATATCTTAACAGGTCCTGATATAGAAAAACTTACAAGTGATGAGTTAAAAGTAAAGGTAGAAGAAGTAGATGTTTTTGCAAGACTTACGCCTTTACAGAAAGAATTAATTGTTAATACTTTAAAAGATAATGGCCATGTTGTAGGTTATATGGGAGATGGAGTTAATGATGCTCCTAGTCTAATAAAGGCAGATGTTGGTATTAGTGTAAATGATGCTACTTCTATTGCTAAAGAAGCTAGTGATATTATCTTACTTCGTAAAAGTTTAAAAGTAGTTTATGATGGGGTTATTGAAGGTAGAAAAGTTTATGGTAATATTATGAAATACATGAAAATGGCTTTAAGTGCTTCTTTTGGAGATTGTTTCAGTGTCCTAATTGCTAGTATCTTTTTACCTTTCTTACCTATGATACCAATTCAGTTCTTATTACAGGATTTACTATATGATTTATCACAAACTGCTATTCCTTTTGATGATGTAGATAAAGAGTTTTTAATTACTCCTCATAAATGGGATACTAGTGATTTAAAAAGATTTATGGTTATTATGGGCCTTGTTGCTTCAGTAATTGATGTAGTAGCTTTCTTAATCTTTTACTTTGTTCTTGGCTTTAATAGTGATAATGTTATACTTTTCCAAACAGCTTGGTTTATTGAAGGAGTTATTTCTCAGACTATGATTGTTCACTTTGTTAGAACATCTAAAATACCATTTATAGAGTCTATTGCTAATAAATACCTACTACTATCAACATCTCTTTGTATTATAGCATCCATTATCTTACCAATTATTTTAGTAAATATTAAGTCCTTCCATTTCGCTTATTTACCAGTAGCATTTTACTTTTATGTTATTATCTTACTTATTCTTTATATGGTTATAGAAGAGATAGTAAAACGTCTATATATTAGGAAATATAAACGTTGGTTATAATCTTTCATAATTAGCCCATAGTTTTCCCATATTCTTCCTTTATACTTGAAATAGAAAGGAGGAATTGTTATCGTAAATATAAAAGTTATAAATTAAACAGTGCCTAATTGTAGTAATAGTATGAAAATATTAAAAAACTTATCTAAAGTAGAACGTGAACTTGATATGGAATTTAATATTGAGAAAATAGATTCTACTTATAAGAAGAAGTATAACATAAATGTCATTCCCGCTCTTATGATAGAAGATAAAGTTGTCTCTACTGGTAATGTTTTAACAGATAGAGAAATAAAAAATTATGTTAAAGAGCTTGTATAAATGAAAAGAACTCTAGATTTTGTTTAGAGTTCTTTTACTTATAAATATTATCTACTAGATGAACGTTTAGTATAGCTAGTGCTGTTTTTCTTCACTTCAGGTGTAGTAGCTTTAGCAAGTTCTTGTTCATATAAAGCACCAATGTTTTCACTATTAATATTATGCTTTTGGGTATAATCATAATTATATAATTTCTTTAGAAAATTAATTATTCCACTCTTTTCCTTTTTTAGTTCTTCATCTTCTATTTGTGTTTTACATATAACAGGAGAATAATATAAATTCCATGCAAAGCGAAGGACATCTTTTCTTCTTAATACTCCTGCATTTAAAGATTCTTTAAAAAATTGTTGATATCCATCCCAATCGTTAAAGGTTTGTTTATTCATAATTAAATTTCTATTAATAAGAAAAAGGTTTTGTTTTATTAACATATCATTATTGTTGTTTTCTTTGTTTTTCACTATGTAATTCCTCCTTTACAAAGTGTACATATTATAACACAATTTTATATTTTTTGCAAATGAAAAGGACTCTAATCAGAGCCTTTTACTTATTAAGAATTGCATCTATTGGCTTAATCTTAGTAATCTTACTTAAAGATATAAGTGTAATAATTATAGATATGATAATAGTATAAATAAACATAATAATTGGTACTAAAGGATGAGTAACGATACCATTAAAGATAAAGCCTCTATTACCAAAGATAGAATTATTTAAAATACTAATAATAATGAACCAAAGAATAATGGAAACTATATAAGAGATAATACCTACTGTTAAACTCTCATATAAGAATATTCTAATAATATCACCTTTATTAGTACCTAAAGCTCTTAATATTCCTATTTGTTTTTTAGAATAATTTATAGATACATAGATAAAGTTAGAGAATAGTAATATTGTAAAGAGAATAAATACTAAAGTAACAATATTTATATATTTATTTAAATAACCATAGATGTAAGCAAGTTGATTTATATCAAGAGAGTAGGGCATAGTTATAAATAAAGTTTTACCTCTAGCATCTTCGTTGTAACTAGGATACTTTCTAAATACTTTTAATAAAGATGCTTCATTATCGTCATATACTCTAAAAGAAGTTAATTCTTTATGGACAGCTTCACTTTTTAGTTCTTCTAAATAGTCTTTACTAATATAATTATCTGTTAGACTAACACCTACAACTTTTAAGTCTTTATAGTAGTTCTTTGTATTATAACTAGTTTCAAAAGGAACAGTTAAATTATTAGTAGTAATATAATTAGTTACAAAAGTACTTAAAAGACTATTATAATCACTGCTTTGATTATTTGCTAAATAGATATCTAACTCTTCTTTAAAGCCTTTAACATATTCTTGTAAGTAGTTAAGAGATACTATTACTTCATCGCTTTTTAAATTAGTAACTTGTGTTATAACATCACTATTGTTGTCATATACTTTTATTCCTGAGATTCCTCCATCTTTTAAGACTTTATCTTCATTAATAATAGCATGGTTTAAAAAAGCTTCATCAGTAGTATTAAACTTTAAATCTAAGTTTTTACCATAAATAGTGTAAGCCTTATCAACATAATAACTACTATAATCTTGTCGTATTGTTTCATTACTTAAATCACTATAACGACTGTTATCATCATCAACTATACCTACAATAATAACAGTATTTAAGCCAAAAGGAATCTCTCTTCTACTATTAACTAAATTATCATAAGAAGTAGGTTTAAAAAGATTACCATTTATATCTTTAATACCTTTTTCCATGATAGTATCAGCAAGATACTTATGAATAACAATCTCATTATTAGCTTTAGGAATACTACCTATAATATTAGATAGTAGTCTATCATCTTTAAGTTCTACATAAGTAGTAATAGGAAGAATAGTATCTTTATCATTAACAGGTTCAAAAGATAAAACTCTATTATCATCATATAGATAATATGTAGGGTTAGCGATTACATTGTTTTCTTTTTCATAATCACTAATTATTTTATCAGTCATAGGAAGTTCTTCAACATAATTTAATCTTGGATTAGTAATATTAACATAACTAACATCATAATAAGTTTCTTTATTTTCTATTAAAGTATCTGTAGCAAGTATATTTTTATCAAACATACTGGTATTAACAGATATTCCCATAAAGACTAGTGATATCATTGTTAGAATAACAGTAAGAAAAAGTTTAACTTTATTACTTTTAAGTGATGTAAAGGCAAAATGTAGGCACTCTTTAAAGGGTAGTTTTGATTTAGTTAGTGAAAAGGTATTTTCGTCTAACTCTTCAGTAGTTAAATCATTTCTAATCACTTTACCATCTTGCAGTTCCAATATTTTATCAGCAAAAGTATTAGCATTCTCTAAGTCATGTGATACTACAACTACTAGTTTTTCTTTACTAATCTCTTTTAATAACTTAAATGTTTCTAAACTAGAGTGACTATCCAAATTACCAGTAGGTTCATCTGCAAGTATTACCTTAGGATTTTTAATTAAAGCTCTGGCAATACCGACTCTTTGTTTTTGACCACCTGATAGTTCATTAATATTTCGATATTCTAATCCTTTAAGACCAAGTCTATCTAAAAGATTAAGCATTTCATCCTTATCAACTTTCTTTCTTAGCAGTTTTGCCGATAACATAACATTATCAAAGACATTATATTCTTCTAATAAATTAAAGTCTTGAAAGATAAAACCAATATAAGTATTTCTATAACTATCATAATCTTTTTCTCTAAAACTATCTATATCTTTATTATCAATGTAAATCATGCCACTAGTCTTACTATCAAGACCTCCTAAAATATTTAATAAAGTACTCTTACCACTACCACTTTTACCAATAATAAATACTAAACCCTTATCACCTAAATTAATATTAATATCAGTTAAGGCTTTAGTAATCTGTCCTTTCTTACTCTTGTACTCTTTGTTAACATTATTAAACCTTATCATAACACCTCACCTAGTATAATAATAACATATTTCTAAATAAATTACTTTATAATATCTAATTTTAGATGTATTATATATTAATAACTGTAAAGGAGTGATAACTTTGCCTAAAATAAGTATAATAGTACCTGTTTATAATGAAGAAGAGTATGTTTCTACTTGTCTTGATAGTTTAGTAAAACAGACTCTTGATGATATAGAAATAATTACAATTGATGATAACTCTACCGATAATAGTTTAAATATTTTACTTGATTATGCTCGGAAATATCCTAATATAAAAGTTTACCATAATGAAAAAAATATAGGTCAAGGTGCCTCTAGAAATAGAGGATTAAAGCTTGCAACTGGTGAGTATATTGGCTTTGTAGATAGTGATGATTATGTTAGAAGTACAATGTACGAGGATATGTATAAGGCTCTCGTTAACAATAACTATCCAGAACTTGTTACTACTGAGATAATATTTGTAAAAGATGATAGTTATGCAAATATAGATTTAGAGTTTTTAGCAAGAGGTAAAGAAAAGATAATTAATCCTATCCAAGATAGGTTTTTTGTTATCTCTGAGAGTCCTACTGTTTGTAATAAGATTTTTAGAAAAGATACCTTAAAAGACTTTTATTTTGTAGAAGATTCTTTATTTGAAGATATTCCTTTTAGTTATACTAAATATATGGAAGCATCTAAAGTTGTAGCTATTCCAAGTATTAATTATTTCTATAGAAGAGATATAAATAGAGGAGTATCTTCTATAAATTATAGAGAAAATAGTCATATAACTGATATATTTAAAGTATTAGATAGATTAGATTTTGATATGAAAAATAGTTCTAGATATGAGATATTTAAAGATGAGATAAAACTTATACAACTTGCTTATTCCCTTATTAGAGTAGAAGAAGTAAATAATTGGGATTTAGATGAAGAGAAGAAAATATTAGTTAAAGATAAAATGTTTCATTTAATAGAAGAAAAATATGGTAATTTAGATAGTGTTGATATTACATTATTACAATCAAAATGTGGTATTAATATTTGTGATGAATATACTAATTACTTGGATAATGAAAAAGAAAAAATAAAATCTTTAAAAAATCAGATAAATATGCGAAAAAAAATTAGAAAAAGTTTATATAATAGAAATGAAAGGAATTATTAAATATTTTGGGGGCTGTCGAGAAATTAATTAATTGATTTCTTGACAGTTTCTTTTTTTTGCTTTACATATGGAAAGGTCTCTTTGTGTAAATTATTTGGTGTATCCCAACAGTTGTCTTTAAATTTGCAATCATCAAAAGAATCAAGTAATCTTCTTATATTAACGCCTAAACACTCAAGCATCACTTCACAAGAAACATTTTTTAACCCACGTCTTCTTATTCTTTCATAATTCATATTGTTCTTAATTTGGCCAAATGTTCCTTCAACTTGAATACTTCTATTTATTCTTATCTCAATTCCTTTTGGACTCAATAGGTTATTTCTTGCCTGTTCTTTCAATAACTCATAGTCAGGGTTTAATTCGACTTTTCTAAAGTTTTCATCTTTATTTTTTAAGTTTTTCTTACAAATATATGAATAGTTGCAGTTATTGCAACCTTCAAATATATAGAGTTTTGTGTCTTTATTTCTTTGATGAGCAGAATTGGTTTTAAATGATATTTCTTTTCCAATATTAGTATTTAAACACATTATACCATCACCAAATGTATAAAAAAGTTGAGGCCTTTTACCACTAGATTCACCATTCCATTGTTGAAATTTCAAATAATTACCTATATTATGTTCCCTAAGATATTTATAATTGGTATAAATACCATAACCAGAATCTCCAACTGCATTTTTTGGATAACTTCCATAATATTTATAATAATTATTGTATAAAGGTATAAGTGTATAATAATCTGTTCTATCTTGATATACTCCGTACATTACAATTAATAGGTTAGACACTAATACCTGAACATTATATGCTGCATGGAAATCATGACTAAGTTTAGAATAATAATCTTCTTTTAACATCATTGCAGTAGCATCTTTATCTGTTTTAAAATAAGAATTTCTATTATCTCCACAAATTTTTTCTTTTTCTTCATATTCAAGAAGCTTTATTAAATACTTATATGCTTGTTTATAATTTTTTATTTCTTTAGTAGTTCTAACTCCTTTACCACCTGGTAAATTATTAATATCTATATTATTTTTATATATATAATCTTTTAATATCAAATTAAATTTATCAGTCTTAATTAAATCTTTATTATTTGCTTCTTCAACATATCCCATTTCTCCCAATAAGCTTTTTATTTTTATATCTAGTTTTTGGTGGAATTTAGTAGGTTTCCAAACAAATTTATATTTATTTGCGTTGGCTTCAAATTTACTTCCATCAATATAAGCATCTTCTATAATTAAATTTAATTTTTTAATTATATGTTTAACAATAGTAGTAAATATTTCGTATTGATATGGAACTATATAATCATTAATAAAATTACCAAAAGTTGAATGGTCTGGTATATTACCATCCATAATATATAATACCCTAATATCAAAAAGGCATTTATCTTCTATATCTCTTAAAGATGCCTTAAACTTTGCAAAACAATATACAATTGCAGCGAGTAGTTTATAAGGATCATAACCTTTTCGTCCTTTACACATACTTCTTTTTAACTTTACACTTTTTATTATTTTCCAAACACCAGATTCTTCTAAAAAAATCAAAAATTTATCAATTTTCTCAAATTCCTCATTACATTTATCTGAGGGCACTAGAAAAATAGGCCTTTTTGTAGTAAAATACTCCATGTGATACAACTCCTTAAGCAAGATTATTGTATCACAAAATGCCTTGAAAGCTTATACTTTCAAGGTTTTTTATTTTTTCAAAAAAAAGAACTGTCAGAAACTAATTATTTAATTTCTCGACAGCCCCTTTAACATTTTAAAGCATTTTAATTTATTATTAACATTCTGATAAATAGCCACTACTCTATTATTTCTCATAAATAGAACTTTATCTTTAATATTATAACTATTATCAATAACTGCCCCATTAACTATCCTTTTATAGTCCACACCATCTATTTCTTTTATTTCTATATCTAGGGCATCACTAATAGTAATTAACTTACTATTTATAGTTACATCTTCTAAATCAACAGCATTATCTAATCTAAACTTACCTTGTCTCGTTCTTATTAAACTACTCATAGTACATGGTATATCTAAAAACTCTCCCATATCTTTAATTAAACTTCTAATATAAGTTCCTTTAGATACAACACATCTAAACTTAAAAGAGTCTTCTTTATAATCTAAAAGTTCCAACTCTTTAATTATAACTTTTCTTTTAGGTAGTTCTACATCTTTATTACTTCTAGCATATTCATATAACTTCTTACCATTAACTTTAATAGCAGAGTACTTTGGTACTTCTTGAAGATATTCTTTAACAAACTCTTTAAATAAATTATCTAACATATCTTTAGATACTTTTTTATCACTTGTCTTTACAATATTACCTTCTAAATCTAAAGTATCTGTTTCTACTCCTACTTTAACACTAGCGATATACTCTTTATCAGTACAGGTTAATAATTCATTTATCTTTGTCGCCCTATTAATAGTAATTACAAGAAGCCCCTCAGCCATAGGATCAAGTGTCCCATTATGACCTATTTTCTTTGTATCAAAGACTTTCTCTAATTTATTAACAACATCTCTTGAAGTTATTCCCTTAGGTTTATTTACTAATAAAACGCCACTTTTATTATATAACTCATCATACTCTTCTAAAGTTAAATTATTATCTGTTATGATATTAGCAGTATTCTTCCCTACATATCTATAATGCCATGGCTCATAACTATAACCTGTTATATCATCTTTACCTTTAGGATATCTAAGTATTAAACCATAATTAGGTAACAGTTCTATTATTTTCTCATATATTCTCTCTTCTTTAAATAACAAATCATTATCATAAATTAATTTATTATTAATAACTAACCCTACATCTAAACAAAGCCCTGTATGATGTTCACTACTACCTAAAGGTGCAACATAACGTTCTACATAATCTTTACCATATTTATTAGTATAATCATCTATTATCTTTTTTTGTTCTTCTAAAGTCCTTAATCCCCCTATTATATCTACAAAAATATTCTCTTTTTCTAAATCTTTCTTTAAATCAAAATAAGCTTTTAAAGTCCTCTTTTCAAGTAAATATTCTTCATTTAAAGAATTAGTAATACTTTTATACTCTATATTAGAAAAATCTTCTTTATTATATGGCTTTTTCTTATTAACAACAATTTTATAATTCATCTTATTCCTCATTAATCTTATCTATAATCTTATCAATATGTTCTCCATAAGAAATAGACTCATCATATAAAAACTTTAAAAGAGGAATATGTCTTATCTCTATTCTTTTAGCAAGTTCTCCTCTTATAAAACTACTAGCATTATTTAAAGCTTTTAAAGTCTCCTCTTTTTTTTCTTGCTCTAAAACAGTAACATATATCTTACAATAACTTAAGTCATTAGAAGTATCACAATCAGTAACAGTTACAAATTTTATATTCTCATCCTTCACTTCTAACATTAATATTTTACTAACTTCTTCCATAATCATATGATTAATTCTTTCTATTTTAATATTCATTAAAATCAGTCCTTTCAAAATAAGTATAGCATATTTTTATATTTTAATATATAATAAGCGATGTTGAGGAGGAAATAATATGTCAAAGAATTCTGAATTAGTAAAAGAGTTAAGAAATGGAAATAATAATAGAGATGCTTTTTTTAAGGAAAAAATTAAAGAAGAATTAGAAAAATCAGGTATTAAAGGTGATGAAGTTACTATTAATGATATTTTTAATAAAGCTTTAGATACATACACAGATGATATTAAAATACCATTTTTATTTCATATTAAAGCCATTATAAAAAATAAAGATAAAAATACTGAAACAGGAGATTTAAATAATCTTCAATACAAAGTTATTAAATTATACTTAACTAAAGAAAATGACAAATATCTATCTAAAATAGAAATTGCTACTAATCTCTCTATAAAAATTGATGAAGTTATAAATATTATAAAATCTCTTAATAATAACAATAATTTAGATAAAGTATTTCCTAATTATAAAGAAATGCTTAAAGATAGAAATGACTACTTTAAGAAAAAAGCAATTGTTATATCTGAAAAGCAAATAATTTTATTAGTAGAATACTGTGGTGGTCTAAGGAAAGAGATGGATTTTAAAGCCCTTGCAAAGAAGTATGATAAAACTACATTTGAGATTAAAAATGAATTAAATAATATCTTTAAACTATTAAAGACAGGAAATAATTTAACTATTTTATTAGATAGATATCCTAATATTAAGAATGCTCTTATAAGAAAAAGTAAAGTATTTAATATTTCCTTAGATATTAAAGAAGATATAGCAGTTAAACATATTGTAACAAGTGATTTTAAAAGGAAAGCACATCTTAATAAGGATGATATTACAATGCTAAAATTATTAAGTAGTTATATTAAAAATGAACTTACCACAGAAAAAATAAAAGAAGCTGGTTTTGATAGTGTAGCAAGTTTTGTTGATAAGAGAAATAGATTTTTTAGTAAACTTAGAACTAATGAAAGATTCTTTGATACTGTTAATGAATTATATCCTGATTTGGATATTGAAGCTTTAATAGATATGCCTAGACTAACCTATTATGAATTTAAAACTTTAGCACTTATAGATGAATACTCTTATAAAAAGGTAAGTGAAAATGAGAAATTAATTGAACAAGAGAAATTTAAAAATACTAAGTCTTTTAAAAAAATATTAAATACTGCTGTTGATAAGTTAAATGAAAGTAAATATCTATTAGATAAAGTATCTTTAATTCTTACTAATTTAAATGATTTAGAGTTAGTTGATAATAAAAAGAAAAAAGATGATTTAAGTCTTTCTTTAGTAGAAATAAAAATATTAGAAGCTTTAAATGACAATCCAGAATTAACTAATCGAGAGCTTGGTACTATAGCAGGATTTAAAAGTGAAGCTGGTTTTGTTAATAAAAAATATGAATTATTAACTAGAATTAGCAATAATAAAATATTGGAATTAAAAGTTAAGAGGAAATATCCTAATATTGTATTAAAAAAGGAAAAGAGAAAAACTAAACTGAGTGATAAAAATATAGAATTACTTACTCTATTAGAAAAAAAGCTTTCTGATAAGGAAATGGCAGATACTTTAGAATTAGCGAATGAAAAGAGTTATTATACTGTTAAGAGAATATTATTTAAACAATTAGAAGAAAATGAATCTCTTAAAAGAGATGCTTTAAGAAAGTTCCCTGACCTAATCTTAGATGATTATATTAAGAATCTTGCTATTAGATTTACAGAAAATGAAATAGTCTTTTTACAAGAGTTTTGTTTAATAGAAGATAATAATCTTATTTATCAAAGTGAAGAAGAAATCCTAAAGAAGCTTAACTTACAACCTAAGATGATAGAATTTGTTAAAACTACTTCTACTATTAAAGTTGTTAAAAATATGATTGTAGGTACTAATTTAGATGAATTATTATGGTCTAATTTTACTGATGAGTTTATTACTAGGGATAGTTTTAATAGTGATAATAGTATTTCTGTTAATAATTTAGAGTTTAAAGAACAAATGAGTGATGATATATTAGAAGGTATCAAAAGACTTGAAGAGTCTATCTTTGGAGACTTTGTAGAGCAATGTACTTTAAAAGAAAAATTAGTTCTTGCTCTTAGATTAGGTTATTTTGATAAAAGATTTTTTACTAGTAGTGAAGTTGCTATGATTACAAAAATGGAAGAGATTAAAGTTATATCTCTAACTAAAAAGTGTTTAAAGATGTCTAGAAATAATTATATAGATGAAAAACAGAAGCAGAAGATTTTAATTTAGTAAAAAAAAGTAGGGATCTACCCTACTTTTTATCTTTCTACTTCTACAAGTTCATATACTTCGATAATATCTCCTTCTTTATAATCTTGGAAATTATCTAAAGTAAGTCCACAATCATGATCTTTAGACATTTCTTTAACTTGGTCTTTTTCATGTTGAAGTGACTTTATAGAGCCATTATAAATTACTATACTATCTCTTACTACTCTAGCTTTATCATTATTTTTAATAGTACCAGAAGTTACATGACAACCTGCAATCATACCAACTTTAGAAAATTTAAATAATTGACGTATTTCAGCCGTACCAGTAACTTTTTCTTCATAAATTGGCTCTAACATACCTTTCATAGCTTTTTCCATATCTTCAACAACTTTATATATAATATCGTATGTTCTAATCTCGATACCATATTCTTTTGCCATATCTTGAACTTTATTACTTCCTCTAACATTAAAGCCAATTACTATAGCATTAGAAGCCCCTGCAAGAACAATATCACTTTCTGTAATACCACCAACTGCACCACGAATAATATTTATTTTAACGCCTTCTACGTCAATCTTTTCTAAAGATGACCTAACAGCTTCTAAACTACCATTAGTATCTGTTTTTAATATAACATTTATCTCTTTTAAACCTTCATTAATTTTTCCAAATAACTCTTCTAAACTCATACCAGTTCTATTAGTGTCAGCTTGTTTTTCTCTTAAAGCTCTATCACTTGCTATTTGTTTAGCTTGTTTTTCCGTCTCAAAAGCCATAAATTTATCTCCAGCACTTGGAACACTAGATAGTCCTGTTATCTCTACTGGCATAGATGGAGGAGCAGTGGTTATGTTTCTTCCTAAATCATCTTTAAGAGTTCTAACTTTACCAAAAGCTGTTCCTACAACAATAGGATCACCTAATCTTAAAGTACCATTTTGGATTAACAAAGTTGCAACTGCTCCTACATGTTTATCCATTTTACTTTCAAGAACAGCCCCAGTTGCATAACGATTAGGATTAGCTTTTAATTCACTCATCTCAGCGATTAATAAAATATTTTCAAGTAGTTCATCAACACCTTCTCCAGTTTTAGCAGAAATTTTAGTAACAATCGTATCTCCACCCCACTCCTCTGGAGTAAGTCCTGCTTGGGCTAAACCAGTCATTACCCTATCTACATTAGCTTCAGGTTTATCTATTTTATTGATACAAACAATGATAGGAACTTTAGCAGCTTTAGCATGGTCAATTGCTTCCTTAGTCTGAGGCATAACTCCATCATCTGCTGCTACGATAATGATAACTATATCAGTAACACTAGCTCCTCTTGCTCTCATCTCCGTAAAAGCAGCATGTCCTGGTGTATCGATAAAGGTTATCTTCTTACCTTTACATTCCACTTGATATGCTCCAATTTCTTGAGTAATACCACCAGCTTCTCCACCTGCTACATTACTTTCTCTAATGTAATCTAAAAGTGTTGTCTTACCATGATCAACATGTCCCATAATAGTAACAACAGGAGGACGTTCTACTAAGTCTTCTTCCTTATCTTCAATCTCATAATTTTCAAAATTAGAAATATCTGCCGTCTCTTCTTTTTTTACTGTTTTATTATAATCTAAGGCAAGTACTTCTACACTATCAAAACTAAGAGAATTGTTTAAGGTTGCCATAATACCTAGCCCCATTAATTTCTTAATAATTTCCCCTGTAGAAACATCTAAAAGATCTGCAAGTTCTTTAACAGTCATACCTTCTTTATATAGTAAAACATTCTCATCTACTACTTGTTCATTACTTTGTAATTTCTCTTTATGTTTATAGATTTTCTTTCTTTCTTGTCTAAAATTACTCTTATCTTTATCTTGCTTCTTAGCTTTCTTTACTTTACTTGTCTTAATCTCGTGGTCATTTGTAAGATTAGATTCATAAGCAATTTGTTCAGCTTTCTCATCTAAAGAGAAGTCTTTAATCATCTCTTCATCTGGAGTATCTTCTACATAATCTTCTTCATCTTGAAAAGAATTATCTAGAAGGATAATCTCATCATCACTAAGAAATCTATCTAAATCACTTGTATCCATAGAAAGACTTTCCATATGTTTAACTATATCTTCAACACTTCTATTAACATCTTCTGCATATTCTCTTATTGTCATATAATCACCTCACTCTAATATTTTTCTTATTTCATCATATACCTCATTACTAATATTACATTCTAATTTTCTCTCTAAGCTTTTTTTCTTAATCGCTTCATCTAAGACTTTTACATCTCTTTTAATATATGCACCTCTACCATTCATTTTTCCAGTTAAATCAACTTTTACTTCGCCTTCTTTATTTTTAACTACTCTAAGAAGGTCTCTTTTATCTAATTTTTCTCCTGTAACAACACAGGTTCTAAGAGGAATCTTTCTAGTTTTCATAACTACCTCCTATTCTTCACTTTTAATACTAATACCCATTTCTTTAGCTTGTTCACTAGTTTTAATATCTATTTTATATTTAGTAAGTCTAGTAGCAAGTTTAGCATTAAGACCTTTCTTACCAATAGCAAGTGAGAAGTTATCTCCATCTGCAATTACTAAAGCTTCCCTCTTCTTAGGATCAGTTATTAATACTGTTAAGTCTTTAGCAGGACTTAAGGCATTAGCGATAAATACTGCAGGATCACTATCATATTTAACGATATCCACTTTCTCACCATTAAGTTCTGTAATAATAGAGGCTATACGACTACCACGCTCTCCTATACATGCTCCAATAGGATCAACTTTAGGATTCTCTGAGTATACTGCTACTTTACTTCTAACCCCTGCTTCTCTTGCAACACTATATAAAAGTACTGTTCCATCAACAAGTTCTGGTATTTCACTTTCAAATAGTCTTTTAACAAAACCATAATGTCTTCTACTTAAAAGTACAAGTAAACTTCTACCATTATTATCTACTTTAGTAACATAGACTTTAATCTGACTACCCATCTTTATCTTTTCACCAGGTATAATATCTTTCTTAGGCAAGATACCATTAGTACGTCCTAAGTCTATAAAGTAGTTATCAGTATCTTCAAGAGCAACTGTACCAACAAGTAATTCATCTTGTTTATCTCCAAACTCATCAGTAATACTACTACGCTCTGCTTCTCTTATCTTTTGAATAACTACTTGTTTAGCAGTACTTGCTGCAACTCTACCAAAGTCTTTAGGAGTAACTTCAGTATCAATAGTATCTCCAACATTAACAGTCTTATCTATCTTTCTAGCATCACTAAGTTTAATCTCAGTCCCAGGATTAAAGAAACTAATCTTTTCTTTATCATCCTCTTCCTTCTCCTTAGCTTTCTCTTCTTCTTTAAACTCTTTTTCACTGATTTCAGTATCTAAATCATCATCTTCTGCATAACGCTCAAATAAAGCATCTTCATACTCTTCTTTAGTCATCTTATCATCAGGTACAACAGTTAAATATGAATATACTTTAATATCACCATTATTTTCATTAATTAGAACTTTTACATTATTATTTTTACTTTTAGCATTCTTCTTATAAGCACTAGTTAAAGCATTTCTCATCGCTTCAAAGATAACTTCTTTATCTATATGTTTTTCTTTAACTACCAAATCAACTGCTTTAAGAAACTCTTTTCCATTCATACTACATATCTCCCTTCTCTTTAGAATGTATATCTAATACATCTATATCATCACATAAATTATTATCATCCATAATAGGATTAATGATTTTAGTCGCTGTTGTTATTTTATTAACATCAATTACATCATCACTATCAAGTTCTATATTTAATGATTTAACTCCTTCTTCAGTAGAATAATAAACACTACTAACAAATAGTCCTAAATCTTTAATTTTATCTTCTACTAAAGCTTTTACTTTATCTTCCATTACTACCTCCTTACAAATTAAAGAGCGAAGTCTTTTAAACTTCACTCCTTTCTTACAATTAATTATACTATATAAAATTATTTTTGTCAAAACTCATATTTAATGATATTATTATATAGTAGGTGATGAATATGAAAAAAGAAAGAATATTAGAAATATGTAAAGGTCTATTGACATTTCTTATATTTTATTTTAGTAGTTATTTACAAGTAATACCAATTACTTTATTTAGTATTGATGTTAATAATTATACTGCAGGTGATTTAGCGATAGTTAATACATTTACAGATTTGATATTAGTATTAATATTAATAATTTTATACTTCAAAGAGTTAAAAAAAGAATTTAAGACATTTAAAGATAGTTGGAAATTAAGTATGGATACTGCTTTTAAATACTGGTTTATAGGTCTTATAATTATGTGTGTATCTAATGTACTAATAGGTATAATAACTAATTTAAATACTTCTAGTAATGAACAAGCCGTCCAGACTTTAGTTAGTTCTACTCCTTATTTAATGTTATTTACAGCAGGAATCCTTGCTCCTATTGCAGAAGAGTTAACATTTAGAAAAGGTGTATCTAAGTTATTTAAGAATAAATGGGTATATGCCACTGCATCAGGTTTAATATTTGGTATATTACACGTAATAGGTAGTGGTAATATCTTAGAGTATTTATATATTATTCCTTATGGAAGTTTAGGTTTCTTCTTTGCCTTAACTTATTATGATACTAAAAGTATATATCCATCTATTATAATGCATGCAATACATAATAGTGCTTTAATACTTCTATCAATATTTGCATATTAAAAACGTCCTTAAGACGTTTTATTTTTTTACATTAACATTATTATTTGTTTTTTAGAAAGACCTGTCGCTTTCATTATATCTTTAACAGATAAATTCATTTTAAGTAGATTTTTAGCAATAGACTTTTTCTCACTAGTAACACCTTGCTCAATTCCTTGTTCAATGCCTTCTTCTCTAGCAATATTACTATGATATTCTATCTTTAAAGCTTCCTCTTCTTCTCTTCTTTTCTCAGGATCATAAAGTCCTATATTATTAATATTATCTGTTAGTTCATATAATTTATCTGCTACTTCCATTAATTCATCATCTCCTTCTGCTATTTTTTTAATTTCTAAATAATCATCCAACATTAATATTACTAACTCTTTGTCTAATTTAGTTAACTCTTCTTCATTAAGATATTTATTAAAACTTTTCATCATATCTATATGAATCTTTTCACTTGTTTTAGTTTCTATTATATTTTCATTATTCTTCATATAAAATTTAGAGATATTTTCTTTTCCTAGACATTCTTCAAAGTTATCAAAGATATCAAAGTTAATCTGGATTACCTTTATTTTCTTACTATACTCTTCACCTTTACTTAATAACTCACCTTTTATTTTACCAAAGTAAGCATCATTTCTTTCAATTAATCCATCCCAGTATCCCCGATTACATTCTAAGTTAATAATATAACCTGGTAATTTAAAAATAAAATCAGATACTTTTTTCTTTCTAAAGCATTCGCTATTTTATATTCAACATTCTGTTCTTTAAAGTTCTTAATAATAAAATCTTTATCAAGTCCAGTTAATTTAGATATGATGTCTCCTAAATATAAAAGACATCTACCCATAATAGCTTTAAATACATCATCAAGTGTTCCTTCATAGACAAAGTTATTAGATATCATATACTCTCTAATCTTTTCATTAGAGACACCATTAGGAATATGTTTTTTACGAAGTTTTTTCATACTTCCTCCTTTCTGCAATTGGTATAACATACTCTTAAAAACATTGCAAAAAGGCAATTTTGAAAATTCATCCCAAAAATGGTGGTAGATTTTCAATTTTTCCTAGGCGGATTTTCAAAATTCACCTAAAAAAATACCCTCAATTTTAAAAATTCATACTTTTTTTAAAAATTTTTCACAACCTCCTTATCCCCATCTTTTTTACAAGTCTCCCATCTACTTATAATGTATCATGATAGATAAATTGTGTCAAGAGGGGGGAGAGCAACTAATTTGTTGCTCACCTTTACCAAAATAAAATCTAGCATGTTTTTATTTACACACTAGATTATACACTGTCAATACATCTCCTAGATTACTGACATCTAACTTCCTAACTGTATTTCAAATGGTGAATTCAAGGTTCCATCACCATTTACAATTTGCACGTTAGATTTTAGATTCATGGATGGCCGAGCCCCGTTCTTGTTAGAAGGGCTACCGTTGCTCGCGCGGCCGTAGTCGTTGACGCGACGCACGCTAGACGAACTGTATGGTGTTAAAGTCCAATAAGATGTATTATTACCATATCTATCAAATTGTCCGGACATTAATTCTCCAAATCTTAATAATCCTACTTTAGCATCTGTCGTTGTGGTATATCCTGACATATCAGTATCTGTATATTTTGCTAATTTATATGAAGTACCACTTCCTACAGTTCCAAGGTACCATGTGGTACTATCTTCTATCATATCAGTATATGGGCTTCCTACATAGTTTGTTAGATAGTCGCCATTTAAGAATGAACCTACAGTATTTGTACTTGAAAAAGTTGTATTACTTCCAAAATTAATTGTTTTAAACGTTCCTGAATCTTTTAGTGGTTCGGCACTGACTATTTTTGTCCCTGTACTATTTTCGTGACTTACTATTCTGTATAGATTATTTTCTTCATTCCCAAATTTTATATATTCTCCACTATATCTACTTGACAACAATGTTCCAGAAAGTTCTGTATCGTTATCTCCATTTAGTCTATAAGGATTATCTACTGTACCATTGCCATCTACAATTTTAACACTAGATTTTAGATTTATAGATGGCCGAGCCCCGTTCGTGTCAGAAGGGCTATAGTAGTCCGCGTTGCCGTTGTAGTTGACGTTACGCACGAAAGACGAACTGTATGGTGTTAAAGTCCACCAAGAAAGTCCATTATTTAAATAACCATTTGTTTTTCCATTATTACTAGATTGATACTCATACATATTAAGTAGTCCTACTGAAGCTGTTACAGTTGTGGTACCATTTGGTCTTGTTATACTTCCTAAACTTGTGGCATCTAATGTTGCATCCCATTTAGCATCTGTTACGATAAAGTTCTCATAATCTCTTAAATTACCTAAGAAACCATCTACTGTTGTATCATTTAACCAATCTTCCATATAACTACCTTCAAAATTAGTTTGATTACTAGGATTATAAGTAGTTGTACTTATATTCCACTGGGTTACTAATTTTGTTGTCTTTGCCTCATTATTTACAGATACTGCTCTCCAAAGTTTTCCACTATACCATATATAGTTATTAGGGTCTTCTCCTGTTATAAAGGTATCCGTTCCATCATCATAGGTGTCACCACTAGAAAGGTTATCAACTACTATATCTGATACAGGGCCTGTAGTTACAACTTTCTCAAACAGATGTCCATTATCTGGTAAACTTAAATCATTATAATCTAGTCCTACTTGTACCCCTAAAGTAATAGTTACACTACTACTAGATTTGTTAGATACTCTAATTGTATAAGTATTACTAGAACCACTAGCATCTGCTTTTTCTAAATTAACTCCTGTAGCAGCTGGTGGAGTATTTACTCCATCACCTGTTTTATAACCTGCAGATACATCAGTAGGTAAGCTCCCTTCATAGTAAAAATTAAACCTTGCTGTTCTATTATTGGGGTTAGATAAAACAACTGTAAACTCTTTTGTCTCTCCTGCTCCTACTGTTAACTTATTACCTTCACTACCATCTACAGTAAGTTTATAAGTTAAATTACCTGTTACTATACTAATAGCATTATTTCTTTCCTTACTTACTGTAAACATCGCATAAGAAAAGAAACCACCTACCAATAATAAACAAATAATACCTACTCCTAAAATATAAAACTTAGATATATCTGCTTTCATTAATTCTTTTATCTTATATTTCATAGACTCACCTTACCTTATATAAAAATAATAACACAAATTGTGTTATTATTAAAGAATTTTTTAATCAAAATAGTCAATTAACATAGCTTTCTTTACACGTTTTAAAGTCTCTTCTGCATGTCTATTAGCTTTCTTGCTACCTTCTTTTAACATATCATAAACAAGATCAATATTATCTTCATAATACTTCCTTTTACTTCTTATAGGCTCTAATATATCTTCTATTACATCATATAAAAATCTCTTTACTTTAACATCACCTAAACCACCTTTTTCATAATGATCTTTTAATTCATCTAGATTTTTATATTCAGGTAAATATTTTTTAAAATGTTCGTCATTACATAATGCTTCTAAATAAATAAACACCGCATTATTTTTAGTATCCCCAGGATCCTCTACTCTTATATGATTAGGATCAGTATACATACTCATTACTTTCTTTTTAACTGTTTCACTATCATCTTTTAAATAGATACAATTACCTAAAGATTTACTCATCTTGGCTTTACCATCAGTACCAGGAAGTCTTCTACAAACCTCATTATCTGGTATTACTGCTTTAGGTTCTACTAAAGTATCCCCATATATATTATTAAAACTTCTAACTATCTCTCTAGCTTGCTCTAACATTGGTAATTGATCTTCTCCAACAGGAACAATAGTAGCATCAAAAGCAGTTATATCTGCTGTTTGACTAATAGGATAATTTAAGAATCCTACTGGAATACTACTACCAAAATCTTTTTGTTTTACTTCACTTTTTACAGTGGGATTTCTCTCTAATCTAGATAGTGTTACTAAGTTCATATAATACATCGTAAGTTCAGGTAACGCGCTAATCATACTTTGAATAAAGATAGTTACTTTAGAAGGATCTAGCCCTACTGATAAATAATCTAATGCTACTTCTATTACACTATCTCTAACTTTCTTAGGATTATTAAAATTATCTGTTAAAGCTTGAGTATCTGCAATAAACACATACATTTCATCATAATCACCTTTATTTTGTAATTCTACTCTATTTTTTAGAGAACCTACATAATGACCTAAATGAAGGTTGCCTGTAGGTCTATCACCTGTTAAAATAATTTTCTTCATAAGTATTCCTTCTTTCTATTTAAGTTTAACATATATTTAAAAGCAGAACAAGAGAGCATAAGCTCTCTACTTTATAGTTATAGAATTTAAATAATACTTATCTTTCTCTTTAGTAAATTTATATACAACTGTAGGAAGACTATCTTTATAGTCGTTTACAATAGAAGAACTTAAAATACCATTAGTACTATTAAGATCATAAATACCAAGAGAATTAATCTTATTTAAACAATCATCATAACTAGAATATATTTGATACTGAGAACTAGAAACATCAACAAATAAATATTGTCTATAAATATCAATACCATCACTTGTTTCTTGAAGTTCACTTGATGATAAAAAATTAATATAATTATTATCATCAGGACTATTAATATAACTATATTCGTCTTTTTTTTCGTTATACGACATTATCTTTTCATTAGTAACTAAATCAAATATATCTTCATTAGTATAACTAATATTAGGACCAAAATAATACTTTAAAGCTTCAGAAAAAATAGATGCTTTAACTGTACTATTCTGAGAAATTTCTAACAAAGAAGAAACAAAATTAAGTTTCATTTGATTAGAAAGACTATTAACGTCTGTAATAGGAAGATATTTTATAAAAAACATCTCTAAATCATTTACTTTATCTAAAACATTAATATCTGTTTCTACATCTGGTACTTCAAATTCATTAGTAGCATTATAATTATCTTTAGTATTTTCTTTCTTAGCAAGGATAACTATACCAGCAATTATCAAAATTACAGCTATTAATATTATTATAATAATAATCTTCTTACGCATCATATCACCTCTAGTTTAATGCCCAAGCTGGAGGACAACTACCTTTTAATTCCCATGTACCATTTCTATATTTATAATAGTTTAATAAATTAATAGAATAAACATCATTCATTAACTCCCAAAGGTACATAGATGTACTTCTATTTCCAGCATTATCTAAAACATAATATTCCCAGCCCCATACTGTATAGTATTGGGCCCCATTCCAGGTAATTTTACATGATTTATTTACATAGTTAGAATACAATCCTTTAACACCAGAACCCCCTGAATCACCAGCATCTTCAACTGGCCATGGCTCTCCACATGCTTCTGTTTTTCTATAAGCACAACTTCTTGAAGTAAAGATTTTTGATGTCTCATTAGTATTACACTGTCTTTCAGTAAAACAGGCTTTACCTTGACTTTGTAATGTTAAACTATAAGTAGAACCACCACAGAAACTTCCACCAACACAGTCTCCATAAAGACCTGTTTGTATTTTATGGCCATTGAAAGTAGCTGTTTTGGTCCATTTTATGATTGGTGTATAAGGCTTTGTTTTATCTATATAATATACTTTCCCAGCAAAACATTCTCTACTATTACCAACAGCATCATATACTCTTAATTTGATTGTTCTTTTTCCTTCTCCACTAATTGATACTTTCTTAGTAGAAACAGGCTTTTCACCCCAATCTGTCCAAGAGCCTCCTTCATTTCCTGTATACCAACGCCATTTTGTAGTATCACTTGTAAAACCAAAGGTATATGTTATATCTTTATTTGTCCATTTTCTTTCTGCTATTGTTGCACTAAAACTTGGACATGATGGAGCCGTTTTATCGATTCTTACTGTCTGATTTGCAGGACAACTTGCACTATTTCCGGCTTTATCTTTTACGGTTCCAGGAGATGCCGTTGTTGTATTTATTTCATAATTAAAAGTCTTACTAACATTACCTACACAACCACTTCCCCCTTTATCACTACATGTTCCTTTTATGGTTATTGTTCCGTTTGTCCATGATGTACTTCCTCCACTACTTGTACATGTTGGCTTTGTCTTATCGATTCTTACTGTCTGATTTGCTGGACAACTTACACTATTTCCAGCATTATCTTTTACTGTTCCTGGAGATGCCGTTGTTGTATTTGTATTACTATCAAATGTCTTAGTGGTATTACCTGCACAACCACTTCCCCCTTTATCACTACATGTACCTGTTATAGTTAAATTTGTATTTCTCCAACTACTACTTCCGCCACTACTTGTACATGTTGGCTTTGTCTTATCTATTTTTACTGTCTGATTTGCAGGACATGTTGTACTGTTACCTGCTTTATCTTTTACGGTTCCTGGAGATGCTGTTGTTGTATTTGTATTACTATCAAATGTCTTAGTAGTATTACCAGCACAACCACTTCCTCCTTTATCACTACATGTTCCTTTTATTGTTAAATTTGTATTTCTCCAACTACTACTTCCTCCACTACTTTCACAAGTTGGCTTTGTCTTATCTATATAATACTCTCCTGTTGTCGCTATACAACTATTTCCATCAGCATCATACACTACTAATTTTAATTGATGTTTTCCTTCTGTATTTAAAGTTAACTTTCTATTCGCTGCACCTATATAATTATCTACTGCTACATATTCTCCTCCATCTACTCTTCTACTTAATTCCCATTTATATGTATTATCCGGTAATTTCATTGTCACTGTTATATCTTTATTTGTCCATGTCCTTACATTTATATTACTATCAAACTCTACTTTAGCACAATCTATCCCTTCATAGATTGAATATTTACCACTTCTTTTACTACTTCTATTTCCACTTGT
>DVHC01000014.1 GCA_018712385.1 Candidatus Onthousia excrementipullorum
GCAACATGAATAATGTAAAATAATCACTGAAAAATGACTATAATATGTTTTTAGTATTATGATAATATGATGTAAAATTTTCTCTGAAAATTAACTACATAATTAAGTCAAATATTTACTGAAAAATCACAGGACTTAAACTAAGGGTAATGCAAGGACTTAAAACTAAGGGTAATGCAAGTATCTTATTTATATTTATCTTTTTTTATAAAATTTTATTAACGGGTGATAACTAAAATGATTAAGGTAAATATTGAAAAACTATTAAAACAAAATAAGAGAAGTAAATACTGGTTATGTCAAAGAATGAATATAACATCAAGGAATTTAAACAGAATTATAAGAGGAGAAACTACCTCTATTAGTTTCAAATATATTGAAGAAATATGTTTATTATTAAACTGCACCCCTGGAGATTTACTTACCCTAGAAGAAGAAAAATAAAAGAAGCCATCTGACTTCTTTTTATTCTTCACTAGTTTTATTTAAGCTAATACCATAGTACTCTCTAACTTTTTCTTCTATCTCATCTCTTAACTCAGGTTTATCTTTAAGTAATAACTTAACATTCTCTTTACCTTGACCAAGTTTCTCACCATTATAAGAGTACCAAGAACCAGTTTTCTCAAGTATTCCTGCTTCACTACCTAAATCAATAAGTTCTCCTTCACGAGATATCCCCTCACCATACATAATATCAACAACAGCAGTTTTAAATGGAGGTGCTACCTTATTTTTAACAACTTTAACAGTTGTTTTATTACCCATAACTTTATCTCCAACTTTTAACTGTTCATTACGTCTAATATCAAGTCTAATCGTAGAATAGAATTTCAAAGCTCTACCACCAGGAGTAGTCTCAGGATTACCAAACATAACCCCAACTTTCTCTCTTAACTGGTTAATAAAAATAGCAATTGTATTAGTCTTATTAATAGTACCACTTAACTTACGTAAAGCCTGTGACATAAGTCTAGCTTGTAATCCCACATGAGAGTCTCCCATTTCACCATCTATTTCTGCTTGTGGAACTAAAGCTGCTACAGAGTCAATTACAATAATATTAACAGCTTCACTTCTAACTAACGCTTCACATATCTCTAAAGCCTGCTCACCAGTATCAGGTTGTGATAAAATAAGCTCATTAGTATTAACCCCAAGTCTTTTAGCATAAACAGGGTCAAGTGCATGTTCTGCATCAATAAATGCCGCTCTACCACCAGTCTTTTGTACTTCAGCAATCGCTTGAAGAGCAAAAGTAGTTTTACCACTAGATTCAGGTCCATATATTTCTATAATACGTCCTTTAGGATATCCTCCTATTCCTAAAGCAATATCAAGACTTAAACAACCACTAGATACTACATCCATCTTCATATGAGGATTATCTCCTAACCTCATAACTGCCCCTTTACCAAATTGTTTTTCTATATCCGCAAGTACTGCCTCCAAATTTTTATCTTTACTAACTTTACTAGTCATTTTACTCATAATGTCCTCCTCAAATAAATATTACAATATTATTTTATAAGGATAAAATTAAATTGTCAAGCATTTTTTCGAACAAAAGTTTGCGATAATCCGTTATTCATCAAAAAAACACCCTGAATTTTAAAAATCTGCCTAGAGAATTTTCAAAATTCGCATAAAAAAAGAACCAAATTTTAATTTTCTTTTGGTCCTAAAATAAGTTTCTTATTAAGATTAAAATACTCTATCATAGAAATTATTGACATGATAGTTGCAAAATATACTAAAAAATCTGCAACTCTAATATTCCAAAGTTCAAATGGTAAATTATAAAAGAATACTAAAACTAATCCCACCATCATAGAAGCAGTTTTAATCTTACCAGATTTAATCGCTGCCACAACTTTACCTTTACTAGAAGCTTGCATCTTAATAGCATCTACAATAGTATCTCTAAATATAATAATAACAGGAATAGCAACAGGAATAAATCCCTTATAAGCAAGGATAATTAAAGCACTATTTACTAATACTTTATCAGCTATAGCATCTAACATTTTTCCTAAATCAGTAACCTCGTTATTCTTTCTAGCCAAATGTCCATCTAAGAAATCCGTTAAACTTGCAATTATAAAGATAACTCCCGCAATTATATATTCTGTTTTTATATAGATACCACTAACCTCAATCTGTGGAAAACTAAATCCAACCAAATAAAATGGAAATATTAAAATAATAATCATTATAATAGTTAATATAATTCTTAAAACAGTTAACTTAGTAGGTGTATTCATAAACACTTATTCCTTTCAATTCACTCGTAACCGCAGGTTCCCTATTTATAGTTTTAATAACAACTATTGAAATAATAATTGCAAGTAAAAAAATGATACCTGTAATTACAAATGGCAACTTCTTAATTTTTCTTTTATATTCTTTTGTATAAGGGGACTGAATTTTCTTTGTATTTTCTAATCTTTCCTCTTCTTCTTTCTTCTTCTTCGCATTCCTAATATCATCTAAAGAAATCTTAGAGGTATGTTCAAATAAAAAATCATTAAATTCATCCTGTATCTTATCTTCACTAAGTCCTAAGTATTTAGCATATTCCTTAACTAGTTCTCTCATATAATAAACATCTTTAAAAGCTCTTACATTAGCACTCTCTATATTTTCAAGATAAGAAACATCAACATTCAAGTCACTCGCTGCCTCTTCTAAACTAACACCATTACTTCTTCTTGTATCCTGAAGATAATATCCTAACTCTTTCATAGACTTATCTATTCTCCAATCTATAATTAATATTTAATAAGCCATGTTCTGTACCTATTTCTAGGTGACAAGTATTTATCTACTATTTCTAGTCCTTAAGAAGATTCATTTCTCTTCTTAAAGCTCCCCTACCATAATTTGGGTTTCTCACTCGTGGGGTTTACCGCGTTTCATCCATCTAGTTTCCTAGATGCTCGTCTCTGTGGCACTTTACAAGTCTTAACCATAGAAACTCCTTAGGTAAAGACTAAGCCGTTAGTGTTAAACACTACCTTAAGTTATTTTTTCCTTAAGCACGAACACTACAATCATCGCAGACTGTGTGAGCATGGACTTTCCTCTAGGAATTAATCCCAGCACTTGTCTAAAATACTAATTATCATCTCTTCCGTAAACTTCTTTTTCAAGTTGACTAAGTCTTCTTAGAATATCAAGATTACTAACTTCAGTTGTATCAGTACTCTTTCTAGCAATCTCCACATTCATCTTAGCATTTCTAAGATCCTGTTTCAAAGCCATAATCTCTCTTAATAATTCAGCTTTCTCTTTCTCTAAACTATCAATAATCGCAAAAAATTGTTCATAATCACCAATTATAACATCAAGAAACTGATCAACTTCTTTAAGACGATATCCTCTTGTATCAATCTTAAAATCCTTTTCTAAAATTTCCTGGGGTGTTAATGTTATTTTATTCTGATACATCCAAATCACCAATCCCTTTACACTCTTATTTTAGAAAATATTAGAGTTTTTGTCAATCTTTTCTAGAAGAACTTCTGCATCTCTTAATATCAAGGCTTCTTTAATTTTATTACTAAGACTAGACAATATTAATATTACATCATTATTATTCATAAGTATCAAGCTCCTTAAATACATAGTAATATAATAAGGAAATAATAACAACAAATTCGACAAAACAAGTTTTTCTTTGACATTATACTAAATAGTAGTATAATAGTAAGCAAATTTTAGGGAGGAAAAATTATGGATTTAATGGAAAATATTAAAAAATTTTTAGAAAGTGAAGAAATTAAAAATCTCTTTGAGATAAACGGTTATAATACTATGGTCATTGATAATGAAATATATTTAGAAAATAAGAATAAGAAAACAACTGAAAAAATGGATATATTAGGTGATGAAAATAATCAAAATCGTATTCGCTTCAAAGGAACTAATTTTGCTTTCAGTATAAACGTTGATGAAAATGAAAATTTATATCTTGACCATTTATTAATAGGAAATGTTAATAAAGATGAATATGATTTTATAATACGTAGTGAATTTATTGATGGCAAAAACAAAATCACTGTCAAATTAGTAGATGATAAAAATGTAAAACACATATATAAAATAAGAGAAGACTCTATTAATATAGAAAGACAATCAATTAAAGACAAAGCACCAAAATATCAAAATAAAAACTACGATATAAAAGATTATGCTAAACAAAAAGATGAATATGAACACAATCATTTCTATATTTTTAAAGATGAAGACGGTAATGTTAAATTATCTAATCAAAGTCAAGAATTTGCAAATAACTGTTTAAGAGAATTTGTAATTTTAGAGAAAACATATATAAGTATTACACCATATATTGAAAAAAGAATACCATTCTTAAGTTCATGTATTAATGAAGCATCATACTTAAATGTAACTCCATATGAAATTAAAAGAACTACTGAGGAGCCATATAAGCCATTTAATAAAGAAATAATTAAAGAAGAAACTAAAATCTATAAATTTACTAAAAATAAAAATAATTAATAATTATAGATATTTCTAAAAAGATATAGTATAATTGTTAATAGGTGATAAAGATGAATTATCCTAATGGGATAAAAAAAAGTCATGAACAAGTAATTAACTATTCACATCGTGGTATGACTCTAGAAGATGATATAAACGAAACAAATAGTTATTATAGAGATAAAGACATTGCATATATATATAAGAAACCAACTCCTATAAAAGTCACTAAAGTTGATTTTAGAAAAGATAGAACTTCTACTATTAAAGAAGCTTTCTATATGGAACCATCAACTACTGACTATAATGGTATCTATAAAGGTTATTACATTGACTTTGAAGCGAAAGAGACAAAAAATAAAACTTCATTCCCACTGGCAAATATTCATAAACACCAATTAAAACACTTAGAAAACATTACAAATCACGGGGGAATCGGCTTTATAATTGTACGTTTTAGTGTACTTAATAAAACATATCTATTAAAAGCAGAGGACCTTTTTTCTTTTACTAAATATAATGAAAGAAAATCTATTCCTTTAGATTTCTTTAATAAAAAAGGATATCTCTTAAAAGAAAAATATCGTCCTAGGCTTGACTACTTAACAGTAGTAGATGAATTTTTGGAGGTAAAAGATAATGGCAAAAACTAAGAATAGTAAAGCTAAAACTAAAAGAACAAGAAAACTAAAAAAACCTAATAACTTATTTATGATTTTTGCAGCAATGTTTATTATTTTAATGATTGTAGGATACTTTGTCCTAGGATTATTATTCACAGTCTTTATGGGAGTGGGAATACTAATAATAGCAGGACTTGCTAAATTAGTAGATAGTGTTAAAAATAAACCAAAGAAAAAAAAGATAGTTAATACAATTTTAATTATCGTCTTATCAATTGGTATATTAGTAATGCTATTAGGTATTGTCTTTATGATTTATATTGCAATATCATCTAACCCTAAATTTGATGCTGAAAAACTAGATAGTAGCGAACCAACTGTTCTATATAACATAGACAATGAAGAATTTGCAAAACTAGGTAGTGAAATGCGTGATAAAGTAACTTATGATGAATTACCTGAAGTATTAGTAGATGCAATCGTCGCTACAGAAGATTCAAGATTCTTCCAGCATAATGGATTTGATGCTCCAAGATTTTTAAGAGCTTCAATTGGCCAAGTATTTGGAAATTCTGATGCCGGTGGTGCTTCTACTCTATCAATGCAAGTTGTTAAAAACAGTTTAACATCTAGTATTGCAACAGGACTTGATGGTGTTATTAGAAAGTTCCAAGATATTTATTTATCTATATTTAAACTAGAAAAAAATTATACTAAAGAACAGATAATAGAGTTTTATGTTAATAATCACAACTTAGGTGGTAATGTCTATGGAGTTAGTCAAGCAGCAAGAGTTTACTTTAATAAAGATGTAGGAGACTTAAACTTAGCAGAAGCTAGTATAATAGCAGGAATGTTCCAAGCGCCTAATGCTTATAGACCTACTAACGAAGATAATATCGAAGCTGTTACCAAAAGACGTGATACTGTTCTATACTTAATGGAACGTCATGGATATATTACTAAAGAAGAAAGAGATATAGCAAGTAATATTAGTATTGAAAGTCTTGTAAATTATAATGCTGAAGCAGATACAAGTGGCAATAGTGAATATCAAGGATATATTGATACAGTTGTCGCTGAAGTAGAAGAAAAGGTTGGAAAAAACCCTTATACAACTTCAATGAAAATATATACTAACTTAGATACTGAAAAACAAGATGGCTTAAACCGTGTTATGAACGGTGAAGGTTATAACTGGATTAATGATGTTATTCAAAGTGGAGTTGCTGTCCTAGATAGTGAAACAGGTAAAATACTAGCAGTTGGTGCTGGTAGAAATAAAACAGGTGTTAACCAATTTAACTATGCAACTGACATGGTAAGACAACCTGGTTCTACCGCTAAACCATTATTTGATTACGGACCATTAATTGAATATAATAATGCCTCTACCTTTGGATATAATGATGGTAATGATAACTATAAAATGTTTGTAGATGAACCATACTCATATAGTAATGGTCAAGAAATAAATAACTGGGATGGTAAATTTATGGGTAACATGACAACAAGAAGAGCCTTATCCCTATCAAGAAATATTCCAGCGTTAAAAGCATTCCAACAAGTAGATAATAAAAAAATAATTGAATTTGTACAGAAGTTAGGAATTGAACCAGAAATAGAAAATGGTAAAATTCATGAAGCTCATGCCTTAGGAGCCTTTGATGGTGTTAATCCATTACAAATGGCTGCTGCTTACTCTGCTTTCTCTAATGGAGGATATTATAATGAACCATATTCTGTTAGTAAAGTCATTATTAATGCCTCAGGTGAAGAATACACTCATGAAAGCAAGAAAACTAAAGCCATGGAAGATTCTACTGCTTACATGATTACAAGTATGCTAGATGACACAAGTATAACTGGTGGTGGAGCCATGGAAAACGTTGCTATGAAAACGGGTACTACAAACTTTGATGAAAACTATCGTAAAAAACTAGGTATGGCAGATGATGCCATCAGAGATTCTTGGGTTATTGGATATACAACTAAAACAACAATCGCTATGTGGTATGGTTATAAAGATACCAATGCTGATTCAGTCGCTCAAGGTTACTACTGCCATAACTTAGCAGGAACAGTTCAACGTGATAGATTATTTACAGCCATTGCTAATGAAGTATTTGAAAAAAATAAAGAAGAATTCAAAATGCCTGATAGCGTTGTAAGAGTTCCTTTAGTAGCAGGTAGTTCTACAGCAAGAATTGCGGGAACAGGATATTCAGGAAGCATTCTATATGAATACTTCAAAAAAGACCATGAACCTAAAGGTAGTGCTGAAACAAGTAATTTAGCAACACCAACAGGTTTAACTGCAAGCTATTCTAATGGTAGCGTTCATCTTTCATGGAATGCTGTTAATCCAGGTACTACAGATTCTTCATATGGTGACTTTGGATATAACGTATACTTTAATAATACCCTTTTAGGATTTACTACTAATACAAGTTATACCGTTAATAATCCAAGTAATCCTTATGGAACATATAAAGTAGTGGCAACCTTCAAAAAATATGATGGCCTAAATAGTCAAGCTGCTACATATACTTTAGAAAAACAAAGTGCAAATCTAAGTATTAAAGCAAGTGCTATTAATGTAGAAACATTTAACATAAGTGATATAACAAAATATGTAACAGTCCTAAATGGTTCAACTGATGTAACAAGTCAAACTAGTAATTGGACCTTAGCAAGTATCTCAGGACCAGTTACAAGTACATCCGTCTCTACTCTATCAGAAGCTGGTACTTATACCTTAAGATACCGCTTTACCTATGATGGAGAGACAAAAGAAACAGGTACCATTACTGTTAAAGTTTCAGGTACAGGAGGAGATATAGTTGGTGGTGGTGGTACTCCAGAAACCCCTACTAATCCTGAATCTGGAACTTAAAAAGGAAGCTAAATCCTAGCTTCCTTTTTTATATTTGCATATACTTTTTAATTTACATTCATCACAATTAGGACTAACCGATTTACAATGATATCTTCCAAATAAAACAAGTTGTAAATGTCTCTTAGCCCAATCTTCTCTTTTAAATTTTCTCTTTAACTTCTCTTCTACTTCCCTAACACTATCCTCATCTTTAGCAAGCCCAAGCCTTTTAGAAACTCTTTCTACATGAGTATCAACTGCAATAGCAGGAATATTATAAAACTCTCCTAAAAACACATTAACAGTCTTTCTTCCTACCCCTGGCATCGCTTCTAAACACTTTCTATTAGTTGGAACTTTTCCATTATATTTAGAAACTAATATTCTAGCAATCTCTTTAACATAAACTGCTTTCTTTCTAAAAGAGCCAAGTGGTCTTAAAATACTTTCTATATCACTAATATCGGCATTCATTAACTTTTCCAAGCTATCATATCTATCAAATAATATTGGTGTAACACTATTAACTCTCTTATCAGTAGTCTGTGCACTAAGAACAATAGCAATTAATAATTCATAATCATTGTGATATTTAAGTTCACATTTAGGGTCTTTAAACATTTCATCTAAATAATTCTCTATTACTTCTACTTTATTCATCTTCATCATCAAACCAATCATAATCAAAAACCTCTACTGGTTCTTTTTCTTTAATCTCCTTATTTTTATTATTAAGAAAATGTCTAACATCTTCACTTGTCTTTATTCCCAATTTACTCCATTCATATAAAATCTTATCTATATATCTAATACTAGAAACCCCATTAAGTACCGCTTCTTTAACCGCTTCTATAATAACTCCACTATCAAAAGAAGAAGCCCAAGCTTTAATAAACTCTATCTCACTAGAATTAAGAGTCCTACCAAACTCTTTTTCAATAGTAGAAAATATACTAGTATCAAGCTCTTCTTCATTATCTTTAATAACCTCATCACTAATTATAGAAGCTATTTTTTCATAAAATAATGAGATATCTACCTTCTCTTCTCCTATCCCTTTATCATTTTTAAAAGTATCTATTAAAAGAAGCTTTTTATCAGTAAGAGAAGATATTAAAACTAAAATATCTTTAATACTAAGTCCTAACTCTTCACTCATCTTTTTAGGGTCAAAGGTAAAAGTATTGCCTTTATCTTTTAAATACATCAAAAATATAAACTCTTCTAAACTTATATTTAATTTCTTATATTCTTTAAAAAAAAGAAGAGGTACTACAATATTCTTACTTTCTAATAAACTAACCAGTTGTTTTTGTTTCATCAGCATCCTCCTTAACTAAATTACTACTAGTATATATCTTTTTAGCAAGATTTAAAAGCTCTTCTTTATTATTATTAACTTCTAAATTTAATAGTTTAATCTCTAACTCCTTCCATAACTTACTTATAATAGGACCATCTTCTATCTTTAAATAATCAATTAAATCATAACTATCTATAACTATATCACTTCTCTTATGAATAGGCATAGATTTATAATTATCCATAATCTCTTTCTTAGGAATAGAAAGAATCTCTCCTGCTACTGTACAAGGATATAAATCATAATAATAAAGAGTAGTAAAGGCAAGTGGATTATTCTTAATAGACTCCCTTATATCTTTCATTAATTTTAACTCATTTCTAGTAAAAGGATATATATTATCAACATCTAACATTGTCCATATTCCTATAACTTGACTACAAGGCTTTACTTTATTAATATTATCTAGATATAATACATCGATTAAATCTAACTCTTTTATTAACTTAATTCCCTTTTCTATATTAGGACTACTAAATATCTTATCTAACTCACTCTTTTTTCTATTAATAGATAAATCTTTAAGTAAATATTTAGATTGCATAATCGCTTCTTTAACATCTAAAGCAAGTTCAAAGTCAAGAGTAGTAGCAAATCTAATCGCTCTTAATATTCTAAGAGAATCTATTTTAAAGGACTCTAAAGGTTCTATAACCGTCTTAATTATCTTATTATCTATATCACTTCTACTATTAAGTAAATCAACGATATTACCCTCTTTATCCATACAAATCGTATTAATAGTAAAATCCCTTCTTTTAAGGTCTATCTTTAAATCGTCAACATAATTAACAGTATCAGGATGTCTATTATCTAAATAATTCCCCTCATCTCTATAAGTAGTTATTTCAAATCTAATATTATTTAAATAGACTATAACACTACCATAGACTTCATTATCTATATTAGCATTAGGAAATATCTTAATTAAATCCTTTGGTTTAGCATTAGTAGTAATATCAACATCATTAGATTTAATACCCATTATATAGTCACGAACAAATCCTCCTACGATATAAGCTTCATAAGAGTTATCTTCTATCATTTTTAAAACATTAAAAGCTGTATCTAACATTATTTATATCACTGCTTTCTATTTATTTATACATATATTTTACCATTTAATTAATCTTTTTTAAATATATAATAATATAACCCATCCCACTAAAAATATAATATTAACAAGATAAAACTTTAATTTTAAGGTCTTATGTCTAAAGAAAAACATTCCCAAAAGTGCCCCTAATGCTCCTCCAAATATACTAAACAAATATAGAAGCTTTTCACTAATTCTATAGTAATGTTTAATAGCAAGAAATTTATCTACTCCATACACAATAAAAGTAAACGTATTAATAATAATTAAATATATTAACATAAAGAAAAAAGCCATCACTGGCTTATTTCTAGTTTACTGCATCTTTAAGAGCAGATCCTGCTTTAAATGAAACAGCATTTCTTGCTGCGATTTGAACAGTTGCACCAGTTCTTGGATTACGTCCTTCACGAGCAGCTCTTTTTGAAACACTAAATGTACCAAATCCAACTAGTGGAATTTTATCTCCTTTAGCTAATGTTTCAGTAACAGTTTCACAGAATGCATCAATAGCACGAGTTGCATCAGCTTTAGTTAAACCAGCTTTTTCTGCAACAGCTTCAACTAATTCTACTTTTTTCATTTATAAAACCTCCTATTAATTTAAGCATGTATCTTGCTTACATAATAAGGATAGCATGAAAGCCTTGGTAAATCAATGCTTTTTACTAGATTTTACATCAATTATTTGGTATTTGTAAGACTTGACCAATGGATAGTAAATTAGATGTCAAATTATTTAAAGTTTTAATAGTATCAACTGTAGTTCCAAAACGATTAGCAATACTCCATAAACTATCACCTGAGGCTACTATATAGGTATTATAGATTGGACTTCCTGGAGTACTAGAACCTGCTGTAGGAATAATTAATACTTGGCCAACTGATAATAAGTTTGATGTTAAACCATTAGCAGATTTTAAATCACTGACAGTTACCCCAAAACGATTAGCAATACTCCATAGACTATCACCAGAGACTACTGTATAAGTAGTAGGAACTGTATCATTTTCTTCATTATCTTCTAAGTCATCTCCTGCACTAATCCCTGGAATTATTAAAGATTGTCCAACACTTAAAGTATCACTCGTTAAATCATTAGCATCTCTTATTTCTTGAACCGTAACACCAAAACGTCTTGCTATACTCCAAAGACTATCTCCTCGCTCTACAGTATAATAAAAGACTGCTCCATTATCCTCATCTTCACCATTATCTTCTTCTCCACTAACACCTGGTATAGTTAATACTTGCCCTACACTTAACACATCACTAGTTAAGTTATTAGCATCTCTTAAAGCTTGGACTGTAACCCCGAAACGATTGGCAATACTCCATAGACTATCACCAGAGACTACTGTATAAGTAGTAGATGGTCCTGTAATATTATCATTACCTTCATTACCACTACCTACTCCTGGAATTATTAAAACTTGCCCTATGCTTAAAGTATCACTAGTAAGATTATTGGCACGTCTTAAATCATTAACGCTTATTCCATAACGACTTGCTATACTCCAAAGGCTATCTCCCCTTTGCACAGTATAAGTAACATTACCACTTGGAGGAACAATTTCATCACCTTCATTACTACCAGGTATTCTTAAAATTTGTCCAACACTTAACACATCACTAGTTAAGTTATTAGCATCTCTTAAAGCTTGGACTGTAACCCCGAAACGATTAGCAATACTCCATAGACTATCACCTTTTACTACAGTATAGAAGTTATTACCACTGCCCTCAGGAGGAGTATAAGGAACACCAGCATACTCTGCTATCGCTCTAACTACCGCTTCCACATAGTTTAATAAATCATTTTGCAATTTAACTCTATCATTAGCATTATCAATAAAACCATATTCTACTAACACTGACTGCATAGGAGTAGTTTCTCTAATAATGTAATAGTAGTCTTTTGATGGATCTTCAGGAAGTCTTCTTTGATAGTATTTACGCATAATTTGTCCTTCACTACCTATTTCTTCCAAGATAGACTGTGCTAAAGTAGAATTATTACGTAAAGCATAAATTACTTCAGCCCCTTCTCCACCTCCAGCATTTATATGATTAGATATAAGTATAGCATTAGGACTACCACCAAAAGCTTCATTAGCCCGTCTAAGTCTTTCTGTTCTACTAATATTCTCATCATAATCTCTAGTTAAAACAACAGGTATACCTAACTCTTTTAATCTATCAGCCATGTATAAAGAAGCTTCTAATGTAAAATCTTTCTCTTGTAAACCACCACTAACAGCACCAGGGTCCGCACCTCCATGTGAAGGAAGCAGAAAGTCCCAAATATTAAATATTATATTAAAATTCAAAGTTCCATTCTATTTCAATATCTCTTGATTTCGTTTCTTTATCATAAACTCCTATATAAACTTTATCAATAAATTCATCTACTATTACTTTATTTAACTTACTTATATGTTTATATTTCTTTAAAATATCTTTTGCTTGTTTCTTATTTTCAGTTATTTTCTTTAAAGATTCTATTTCTTCATCTATTATAGAAACTCTTCTATTCATTTCTTCTATTTCTTTAGTATAATCACTTGATAACATCTTAAACATATCTTCAGTTATTACAAGATTAGCCTTATCTTCATAAAGTTTTCTATAATATATTTTCTCTTCTTCTATTTTCTTATTAAGTAAAACCTTTTCTTGTTCTAGTATCTGAATTCCTTCATCATTTGTATTTTTAGATTCTCTGATGTTATATTCATTTTCTAGCTTTTCTTTATCATAATAGTTATCTAGTAAATCATTAATAGCATTTAATAAGACTTCTTCTAACTCATCTAACCTTATCGCTTTATTATTACAACAATTGTGTAATCTTCTAACACCCTTACATTGTAAATATGCTCTTTTACCATCCTTTACATTATAAACATTTCTCATAAATACCTTTTTACAATTAAGACAATACACTTTTTTACTTAAGAAATGTATTTCTCCTGATTTAACAGGACATTCATGACTAGCAAGTCTTTTCTGGACCTTTTCCCAAGTATCTTTAGAAATAATAGCCTCATGAGCATTTTCTATTCTACACCAATCTTTTTTAGGTACAGTTTTAAACTTATGAACTTTATACCCTAAAGATGTTTTTTTACCCTGTACTAAATTGCCAATATAAACTTCATTCCTAAGAATTTTTGCAATTGTATCATTAGTCCAACGTACATTACCATAATCACAAGTTCCAGATACATACTTACTACCATTTTGCTTTTTATATAAAGCTGGTGTTAAGACGTTAGCATTATTTAAATATTCACTTATTTTATAATAACCATAACCATTCTCATACATTTTAAAAATATCTTTAACAACTTTACTAGCGACAGGATCAATAACTAACTTATGTTTATCTTCACTACTTCTCATATAACCATAAGGAGCAAAGCTACCCATAAATAAGCCATCTTCTCTTTTATTCTTTAATGATTTCTTAATGTTCTGTGATAAGTCATCCAAATACCACTCATTTATTAGTCCATTAATTTGTCTTGATTTCTTATTAGATTCAATATTAGTATCAGCATTATCTACAATACTAACAAATCTAACATTCCATTCGATGAACTTATTATGTAAGTATTTTTCTATTATCTCCATGTCTCTTGAAAACCTAGATTGTGTTTTACATAAAACTAAATTAATTCTACCACTTTCACAATCTTTAATTAATCTTTCAAATTCAGGTCTATAAGTACCTGCCCCAGAGAAATCATCATCAGAATAAATATCTACAACATCCCAGCCTTGCTTAAGAGCATATTTAATACACATACTCTTTTGATTTACAATGCTATCACTATCATCATTCTTATTAGCTTTAAACCTATCTTCATCAGATAATCTACAATATACACCTACCTTTTCTATCATAGCCATTCCTCCAATTCCTTTAAAGAATGACTACAAACACTTTTAAATACAAACACATTATAACTCATTTTAAACTCTATTTAAACTAGAAGTATTATTGTTTTCTAAAATAAGTATAATATTTAACCATTTTTTATTAAATATATCTTTTAATTCTTCATTCGTTTTAGTATCACATTTAAACCTATATTTTACATTATATTTTACCTCCATTTATCTCCCCCCTTTTATTATTAGTTATAAAATATTCCTCCTCATTAAATCATCTCTCTTTCTATAAATCTTTTAATAGTTCATTCATTTCTTCTATTTCCTCTTTAGTTGCACTAAGGCTATTACACATTTCTTTCTGTTCTAACCAAACAGGAATAATTTCTTTATTTTTATATTTATTATTATTTTTCTTATAATTATTATTTATTTTATGATAGCAATTACTTTCTATAGATACATCGTAAGTTTCTGCTACTCTATTAGAAGTTTTTGTTGGTATCTTTTCCTTATTTAGATATATTTTTCTTCTTCCATTATCAGTTTTAACAAATATATACTCTTCTAATTTCAATTTAGATAAAGCAAGAGTTACTGTTCTAACTGATATATTTAGGCTATCTGCAAAATACTTATTACTAGCAAAACAATAGTTATTTTTTAAGGTAAGTGACACGATAAGACCCATAAGTAATTTTTCTGTACTTGATAAGTTCTTATCACTTAATACTATTCTAGGAGTTATGCTAAAAGTACAATCTAATTGCATAGTTTCCCTTTCTTAATATAGGGACTTTCTTTAACCCTTATTATTTATTCTATATCTCTTATAGAAAAGGTACTAACATAAGCTTCTAATCTTACTGTACCTCTTAACTAACATCTTTAGACCCTTTAGTTAAGTTTTACGGTGTACATACCGTTATCATACTCTTGATATACTAGATATTTTCCTTGTTCTAGTTTTTCAAGATTTTTTTTCAAACCCTTATTGGTAATTCTAACAGTCTGTTGTATCTCACCTACATTTATATCTGTAAAGTATCTGTTATAACCTTTAGAATAAATGTAGGCATAAATGTACTTAGCTTCTTTTGGAATAGATTTATCTTTCCAAATCGCTTGTACTACTCTAAGCTGACTCTTAATATTCATAAGTTTCCTCCTTTCTCTGATGAGTTTTACATCAGTTCGCTAATACTATAACATTAAGTATTGAGTTTGTCAACAGCACAATTACCTTTTGTTGATTTTTACATCATAATATGTTATAATTTCCTTATCAAGAAAAAAGAGGTGTAATTTAATGACGAAAAAAAACACTACTGAACTAGGTAAATATATAAGTGAAGCTAGAGAAAAAGTTGGTATTTCTCAAAGAGAACTTGCTCGTAGATGTAATATGGACTGTGCTGAAGTATCACGTATTGAATCTGGGAAAAGACAGAAACCTAACATCTTATATTTAAAAGGAATTTCTGAGACATTAGGATTAAGTTTAGTAAAATTAATGAAATTAGCTGGTTATAATGATGTAGAAATAAATTGGGGAAAAGATTTTAGTGATAGACGTTCTACTGCTGACTATCAATCCCAAATAAAGTCTTATGAAAAGTTTTATTTTAATGTTTTAGATGATATAGAACAAAGACGTAAAAACGACTTTGCTTGTAAAGGAATAATAATTGATTTAATAAGCAAAATAGAAAATAAAGGACTTTCTAATGATGAAATATTAGAAAGCCTAAATGAAATTTTAACAACAATAAAACCTAACTTAGAAAAATTTGATAAAGCAAAATATCCTAAATTTGATAGAGGTGTATTTCCTAAAATGGAAATTAATACCAATACTAAATTAAATACACTAGTAGGAAAATTTACAGATAAAGAAAAATAACCTTTTTGCTTTCAGCAATAAGGCTATTTTTATACAACAATATTGTGTTATAACACTTTGTAATTTGTTACTGATTAGAGTCTCAAAAGGGAGTTCCCTTTGCCCACATTCGTTATTGGCTCCGCCAATATCGTAGTGGGTTACTAAAATGGCATTTTAGTCCATTCTAACAAATCATATTTTATAATTATTTTTTTATAATACTCTTATCTGCGTTTTTAATCATGCCAGTTGACAATGGTTTCGTTAAAGGCTCAGTATATAAAACATCCAAACTATGTAAAGATCTAGTCATAGCTACATATAATAACTTCATATCATTTTGATTATCTGAAGAATAAAATTGTTCTGATGCATTAGTAATAATCACACCATCAAACTCTAAACCTTTTGACAACTCGCTTGTTAAAATACATATACCACCATTATATTCAGAATCATCACTTGTTATTAAAGTTGTATTAAAGTTTTCATTATCTAAATATAATTTTGTTTTAGCACAATCTTCAACATTTCTACATATGATACCAACAGATTTATAATCTTTATCTGAATATTGATATAATAATTCAGATATTCTCGTATTTATATCTTGTGTTTCTTCCTTCATATACTCAACTTCAGTTCCTGTTCTTATAACAGGATTTGCTTCGCTCATATTTAAATATCTTAAAATCTGATTTGCTGATCTTGTTATTTCCATTGTTGTTCTATAGCTCTTACTTAATTGTAATATTTCACAATTAGAGTTAAAAATTTGTGCCTGAACATCTTCCCAAGAATCTACACCACGACTTGGATATATTGATTGTGCTAAATCTCCAAAAATAGAAAATGTAGCATCACTAAAAATCATTTTCAAAATATAATAATGAAACATACCTAAGTCTTGAGCTTCGTCAACAATAACGTGAGCATATTTTTTAAATACTTCTTGTTGATTTCCATTATTTAAAATATCAATATACATCAAAGATGGCAAATCTTCAAAATAAAACTTTTTCGATTTAATAGAGTTTAAAGTCTGTTTCTTAAGCAATTCAATTTCATCATGGCTTAAATTTTCTATGCAACTAACATTAGATACAAATTTTTTATATAAATTTAAAGTTGTAATTTTCAAAGGTTTAAAATAGTTTTTAATAGTTTTAGAACATCCTGTTTTTAATTCTTTCTTTATTTCGTCCAATTTATTCATAATATTTCTTTTTTCTTCAGACCCATTTGGAAGAGTAGATAACTCATCTTTATATTTTGATCTTACTAATTCATAAAGTCGCTCATTATCTTCCTTTATTTTTTGTATTAAAATTCTTTGTATATTAGTAGCTGTCACAGAAAAGCCATTAATATCTCTAAAGTATGACTTTATACTATCCTCTGAAATTATTTCCATGCCATCGATTTCAATACCAGAAGAGAGAGAATTATTAACATATGTAGATATATATGTATCAATTGCATTTTTATAATCAATTGATGTTTTTGCTTTTAAAACCTTTATTTCATTTTGATTATTAATCTTTTTAGAATTAATAATACTTATTTTATCATCAAAAAAATATGTTGAAAAATCATCAAAAGTAAATTGACTAATATTTTCAGTATCTAAATCAGGTAATAATGCTGAAATATAATTTAAAAAATACTTATTTGGGCCTATAATAATGAAATTTTCAGCTGTATATTTATCTTCATTATATATAAGATATGCAGCTCTATGTAAAGCTACTGTAGTTTTACCACTACCAGCAACTCCTTGTACAATAATATTATCATTAAGTGGACGTCTAATAATCGCATTTTGTTCAGCCTGAATTGATGCAACAATATTTTTTAATCTTGCATCTGCATTAGTTGTCAAAAAAGGTACTAATAACTCATCATCAGTAACTAAATCTGTATCCCTTACGCTAACTAACTTACCATCTTTAATAAAGATTTGACTTTTTAAATTTAATTTTCCTGTAATAATACCTTCAGGTGCTTGATATTGAACATTACCAATACTTTGATCATAATATAATGTACAAACTGGAGTACGCCAATCGGTAGTTAAAATATTATTGTTTTCATCTGTTATAGTTGTTTTCCCTATATATATTTTATTATTATTTTTCGAACCATCTCTTTGAAAATCAATTCTACCAAAATAAGGATTTAATTCTAAATTTTTTAATTTAGATAATCTTTTAATAATCATATCCTGTAAATGTTTAACTAAATCTTCATCTCCCCATTTTACTTCAGCATACCTTCCTTTATATTTATTAGGTATCTCTTCAAATTCTTTATTTTGATAAACTTTTTCCTCTTCTATTCTTTTTTGAACTTTTAATAAATACTCTTTTTCAATGTTAAATCTTTCATTATCTTTCATTACATATTCCCCCTAAAAATCATACTACAATTCTATAAATTCATTATTATAAGCTTTCATTATCATATCTTTTGCTAAAATATCAATATCATCTAAATCTTCAATTTTAACTTTTTTAATCTCATAAAAATTTTCTTCGCAACATCTTTTCAATTCCTCTCCTCCTAACATTGGTGTTCCTGTTACTATTTTACAACTAAAAAAATGTGCAATTGAGTCATTTCCTTCATCTACTCCTAAATACCCAATAATATCAACATCCACGGAAAACTCCTCTTTTAATTCACGTTTTACATTTTCTTCCAAAGTTTCACCTTGCTTTATCCCACCTCCAGGTATTACATAGTATTCTTTTATACTTCCATCCTCTTTAATTCTCCTTCTAAACATAGCATACACTTTATCACCATCTATTATAATACCACGCGCACTTACTCTTTTTTCCATTGTTTATCCTCCTTTAATTCTTCACTGATTAATGCCAACACAGTTTCACCAAAAAACAAAATATTATGTTGGACTTCTATAGGGTTTTTAATAGCATAGATTATATCAAAATCTGCTATTTTTGTCAAAGTGTTTATCTTTCCAATTTCTTTCAAATATTTTTTCAAATCATTAAGTACTCTTTCATATCCGAAAGAAAATATTCTCTTTGTATTTAAAAAACATTTTATTAATACAAGTAACTTTTTTAAATACTTTTTATCAATACTAACTTTATTGTTAATTATATCTATATGTAACCTTCTACATTCGTGTAATACATTAGGCAAATTTTCTGTATCATTTTGTACAATATAGCTATAATCAATTTTATTTTTTATAATTTTTCCATATAAAGTTGGATTTACTTGATAGTTTTGTTTTTCATAAAGCATAACTTTTGTTTTACCATCTATCCACCCAGTATTAAATTCGTTTTTTGAATATACTGTTAACCCTATATGAATTTTAAATTTTTCCAATTTTTTAGTAAAAATAACAACTTCATTTACTACATATTTATTCAATATTATATATATATCTATATCTGAACAACCAACTACAATTTCATTTTTCCCACCAGAGCCTCCTAAAATAATGCAACTAAGATTATCCTTGAATTGATTAATTGCTAATTGCACTGTAGCTTTAATAGTTATTTTATATTCTAATGGAAAATTTATATACTTATACTTTTTTAAGATACTATCAATTTTAATAGAGATATTATTAGATTTTTCTACTATAATTTTATCAATCAAACCCTTAAGAGAAAAATTTATATTTTCTTTTACATAAGAATCTAAATGATTATATTTTATATTTAATCTTTTATAAAAATATTCTACTATTTTTATTTTGTCTTCTTGTAAAATATTAGACTTTAAAAATAAATCTACTAAATTATAAGTGTGTAATATAAAATCATTCATTCGATTAATTTCAGATTGATAATCGTTCTTTGTTACAGCACTATTCTCTCTTTTTATATACTTATATAACTCTATATTATTTGAAGAAACTGTAGGAGAATTAAAAATTAAAATAGGCATCATTCCATAATCTTCATGTAATGTATTTTCCAAAAACGATAAATTTGTTTGACAGAAATATTCTCTATTTATAACATATGACCAAGGTGTTGCAAAAATCCTATTAGATTCACAAAAATATAATAATGCTTTTAACCCATCTATATTATCAAAGTATGGTAAATCAAAACGACAATCATACTCTTTGTTTTCAACACATTGTACAGAGCATTTTAATAAATCAACAGGATATTGTTTTAAATAATTATCAACTTTAACTATTGAATTAGGCACTAACTCATCATCAGAATCTAAAAAAATAAAATAATCACCATGACATTTAGATATACCAATATTTCTAGCGACAGAAATACCCTGATGAGAAATTTTATAGTAATTAATTATTTTAGATAAATTATTTTGCCTAATAAATTGCAAAACAACTTCACTAGACAAATCTTCAGAGCCATCATCAATAATAACTATTTCTATATCATTAGACTGTTTCAAAACAGATTTAATACTATTTAATATGGTATTTTCTGAATTATACATAGGAATAACAATACTATATCTATATTTCATTTTTTAACACCTTCATTAACCTTTTTTCATTAATTACATCTTCATTATTTAATATTTTAACACTGTGTTTTATTTCATCTAAACTATTAGGATTAGGACCATGAATTTGATTGAAAAATATCATTTTATATGCTGGATCATCATAAGGAAAATTAGCAGGAAATTTTTTTATATCAACCTTTAATCCCGACAAATCAATATCATATAATGGTTTGTCAAAAGTTATATCATCTTCATTTAAAAATTTTAAATAGTATAAATCAGTATTACTTACATACTTTTTTCTTATATCCTTCTTTAATTGATATAATTTTTGTAATGATGTGGTTATATTATCATTATTTATATCATTTATATTAAAAAGAACAACAATTCCATTATTTTTAGGATAAATATGATAATAACCCATAATAGATGTGAGCAATTTTTTTCGAAGTTCTAAACAATTACCACTACTCATCATAACATCATATTCATATATCATAGATGCTATTTTTGTCCAATTATCCATATAATATAATTTAATACTTTTAATATTTTCAATATTAATTACATTTTTAAAATAATATCTAAGTGATACCTCATTGTTAAGAGCATCTGGTTTTATAATATTAATTACATTCATACAACCTCCATATTAGATAGCATATTTTCAAAAATCAATAAAACATTACTATCATTTTTGTTAAATAAATAATAAAAATATTCTACTAAATAAATTGAATAGAAATAATCATTATACTCCATTTCCTCTATATTAAATACACATAATAATCTCATTATAATATAATATTTAACATCACTACTAATACATATTTTATTTTTTTTTAAAATATTAATATATCTAAGAACATACTCTTTTCTAATATTACTACTTTTATATATACAATTTATCTCGATGGAGTTCATATTATTAATTATTATAAAAGGCTCAAATAAAATATATTGTTGAAGTGCTTTTTCATGCAAAAAATAAGATTTAGAATGATATTTAGGACAAAAATAATTATCATAAAATAATGTAGATATAAACATAATAGCAAACTCACCAATTATACTATTATATCCAGCAGTAACCAAATCAAAAAAGCATGGTTTTATAGAAATATTTAAAGTATTAGGATCTCCTTGACTAAAAAAACACATTTTCTCATTTTCCTTTTCAAAATATTCAACAACTTCATCTATAATCATATTAATGCTTTTACATCTTTTTCCATTAATAAATATAATTTTAGAAAAATCATTATCATCCTTATACCATTTTTTTAGTCTATTCTTAATCCTACCTTTAAAAAATCTGTCATTTGCACTATAATCTAAAATTTTTGTATATTTTAAATTAATATCATAAACAGATAAAATATCATTCATTTTATTAATAACATTTATATTTATACTCGCTTCTTTATCATTTTTGACTAATAAATCATTAAGCAAACCTTTATTTTTTTCTACAGTATCTTCGTATTCATATATGATTACATACTTATTATCTTTCAAAAAGTTATAATATATCATCTTTTTTATAGGTAATTTATTTATTGCAAGTTTATATCCATTCAATTCATCTTGATAATCTGATTTATTAAGTACTTTATAAAAGTATTTTTTATCATTATAAATAAAATTTCCATTTATTGAATTATTCTGTTTATTAACAATAAATTTTAACTTATCCTTTTTCATATTACACCTTACACTAATTCATTAAACTACGACCACCATCTACAACAAAGATACTGCCAGTTGTATATCTAGAAAAAACCTCTAATATCGTTTTAATAAATACAGCTATTTCATCAGGAAGAAAAATCTTCTTGAGTGGAACTTTAGCTAGTGCCACTTCCTTTTCCTCCTTATTATAATTCCAAGAAGCATTCATATCTGTTTCTACTGCACCAAATGAAATTGCATTAATAGTAATATTTCTAGGAGCAAACTCTAATGCCAATTCTTTAGTCAAAATTTCCAAGGCACTTTTTGAGGAATCATATGCATATTTATTTGTTCTAGGTACATTTGAATGTATTGAAAGTACATTTAATATAAATAAGTTTGACTGTACATATTTTGTAACCGCCGATATACAATTACAAGTTCCTATATAATTATTTTTCATTATATATAAATAATCTTTATCGTTATAATGTGAAAAATCAGATATCATTTGTTTAGAAGCATTATTTACAAGAATATCTATATGTTGTCTTTCACTATATATTTCATAAACTACTTTATCTACTTCTGCATAACTCGATATATCACATTTTTTAAAAAAAATATTTATAGAATCAAAATATTTTACATTTGAATCATCTGTATCTAATATATAAATATAATTATCAATCGATAGTAATTCAGCTACTGCCTTCCCAATACCATTTGCTCCACCAGTTATGATAATAATATTATTACGTAAGCGACTCATTTATATCCACCTCTTTGCCAAAAAGGTTTGGTGATATAACCAAACTTAAAAAATATAATAATAACATACTACATTTTTGTCAACATCTTTTTTAACAATTAGTTACCTAATAAAATCATCTAATTTTTTATCTAAAATAATAGATAATTTAACTAGCTTTTCTAAAGGTATCATCTTAGTACTATCATTCTCACTTTCAAATCTCTTATAATGATTATGATTATAATCTAAAAGTGCTGAAATATTCTCAGTAGAATATGGATTAATAGATGTATTTAAGTTTTGTTTCTTAAATTCATTATATTTTTCTAAACGAAATTTCTTAATATTTCTACAAATATTAGCATACATTTCTTCTTTATTTACATTTTGTAATAAATCTTGTAACTCTTGAAAACTATGAATAGCCATTTTACCACCCTCTCATTTAATTATGACATTTTAGAGTTCTTAAAATAGCCACATATTCACGCAATTAATGTATTGAAAAGTAAATAATTAATGATATAATTAAAGTGGCACAAAAAAGAATATATAACATATTCTTATCGTCTTGGAATACGATGATTAACAACTAGAGTTCTTTCCACAAATAATTGTTCTAAAGATACTCCAAGAGTATCAGCAATATGTCCAATATAATCTATTCTCGTATTACGTTTAGCATTTTCTATATTAGAAACATAAGTAGGAGTAGTCCCAAGTTCATCTGCAAAATCTTCTTGAGACCAATTCTTTTTAAGTCTAAAATAAACTATATTATTCGCTAATATTTTACGAGCTTGATTCTCATAATGTTTACTCTTAATAACCATCACATCTTTTCTTTATTAACTTACTAACATTGTAATAAGTTTATATTCTTTAAACCATACTAACTATGTAGTAAGTTATAATTACATATTAATAAAAAAGAAAAGAGATAAATGACGAATAGTGCCAAGAAAGTAGGAAAAGAAAGGAAAGATATGCCAAAAATTAATGAGTTAAATAACTATATATCAACTATTACAAATAACTTTAATAATACCATCTTAAAAATTAAAGATATTGAATATCATTATTACTTAGATAAATTACTTACTACTGAATTTAATAATTTAAAAGAAAAAGATAAAGAGTTAATTTTGGAAGAACTAATTAACTACTATCTAACAGAAATTAAAAATCTTAAATCTCAAATTTCTTTAAAAGAAATATCAAAACAGGTTAATGATATAATTGACTTTTTCAATTTTCATAAAGACGATTTAAAAGATAACATAGACTATTGCTCTATTATTGAAGAAGCAGAAGATATCGCAAGTGATCTATATTCAAAGGTAACTAATGTTAATGATAGGAATATAGAATTGCCTATAAAAATTACATTTTTAAAATCCTACTGCATCAGTAGTAATATAAAAGATAATGATATTATAAGAGTACTTACATGGATAGTTCTAAAACTATCTGTTATATACCACTGTTTGCCCAAACATACAATTAATTGTAGTAGATAAAATTAATATACATCCTACTTTCTTTAACTAGCATCTATAAAAGTATGCTAGTTTTATTATAAACTTAATTCATCATCGTTAGATATATCATAGCCGTCATTATAATTTATACCTACATAATCAAATAGTTCATCTTCTTTACTAGTATTATTAGCAATATCATAAACATCATCTTGATTAAAGTCATTATTATCATAATAGTCTTTTATTTCGCTTGTAACAGTCTCTTTTGTAACTTCATTACCAATTTGTAATAATTTTCTAAAAAATGTCTTTATCGCCTTTAAAATAGCATTAATATAATCTCTTAACTTATTATTCTCTATTATAAGGTTACTATTTCTAGTTTTAAGAGACTTTATTGCTCTTTGATACTTTTTGTTTTCTTTATCTAAAGAATTATAACTATTTACATAACTATTAATATCATTAAATACTTGCTCTATTTTAGGTTGTAACTCTTTAACCTTTTTAGTTTCTATAATAACCCTATTCATAGTATCAAAAGTATCTTTTTCAACAACAATATGTTTCTTATCAAAAGGAATAGTTTTAGAAGTTTTCATTTGTGCCTCTAACTTATTCATAGCCTTATCTAATCTTTCATTTCTAGTATTTAAGTTCTGTTCCAATTTTCTATTAATATTCTTATAGTCTTTAATCTTAATGTGCTTTCTATCACTACCTTTAATACCACGTTCTAAATCATAACCTTTATCTATTAATCTTTTATGATATTTATCTTGTAATTCTGATAAATGAATATTATCTTTAATATATTGTTTCTTAGATATAGTATATCTTTCTGTTTTAGTTCTATTATCAAACTTTCTAACTAAAGGAACAACTACACAATGAATATGTGGTGTCTTTTCATCTAAATGAATTACACTATGTAAAACTTGTTCTTTTTTATAACCCAAATCTTCATAAACAAACTCCATACAAGTATTAGCCCACTCTTTTATATCATCTATTGTCATATTATCAAAAAATTCAGATGTAGCAGTAAATAATAATTCATCTGCAACTACATTTCTTGACTTATCTAACATCTGTTTAAAAGTTTTCTTTCTATCTTCACGTTCTGTTTTCATTCTCTCATCATGTTCTTTTTTATATTCTTTAGTTAAATTATAAAAACCCTTAACATACTTATCTGTCAAGGGTACTAATTCTATATTATTTTTACTTAAATTTTTATTTATATCAGGATTAGAATTATAAGCTTTCTTCTCCCTTTTATTATGAGAACCTATCTGTGCTAAATCATTCAATGTAAAAATAGGTTCACTTCTAAATATTGCATAATTTAAATTTATAAATATCCACCTCACTTTAATAATCATTAATTTCATACTTACATTTTTCACAACAAACATATTAAACTAAATTTTTACCATTCGGTATATCTTTCCACTCTTTTCTAATCAAAATCAACAAAAATTTGCATAAATTAACAAATGAATTGGCATTCACAATAATATGTTTTTTAAACCTAGTATAGTCTTTAGTAATGCCAATTGATAAGCCATTATTACCAACTAATTGTGAAGAAGAAATCAAAGCACTATCAGAAAAATGAACAAACCTACAATAAAAATTATACATTTCTTTTATTTTATTCCCATATTTTTCATCAATTTTGCTTATCAAATAAAAATCTGTCATTTTTTGCTTTCCTATTTTATAAGAACTTAATTTTCTATTTTTATGTATAATATTTTCGCCCAAATCATCTATATTATAACCAGCATCAACTAGCATATGCATTGCATACACAAAAATGCAATTATCTAATTGAAGTCTAATCAAAGAATTTAAAACCATTATATTATTACTTGGCAATAGTCTTTTATAAGCCTCTATTAAAGCCAAACTTCTATTCAAAATACTAGTTATTAAAATATTTTTATAATTAAATGTACCTGTAATCTTATACTCATTATAAAGATAATATTTATATGCATTAAATATATTATCAAATTCTTTAACAATTTCTTTCTTTGTTTTATATTTATTTTCATCTTTCACAATACTTCTCACCTAAAAGCTATTATATCACTAAAAAAGACACTTTTCTCACTAAAGTATCTCTTTTACTTGTATTTATCAGTATTCATAGTCATTTCCCTATTTTTGGGATACTCCTATTCCTCCATGTCCAGCATCAACCACCACACCAGTTACTCTTCGCTCATTCATAATATTCACCTCTACATTAAAATATGTAAAAAGGCCTATTTTGCTACTATAATGAGTATTAAATTTAATTAAAAATAAATTACAGAAAAATAACCTTTATGCTTTTTAACAATAAGGCTATTTTTTTATAACAAATTACTTAATAATATTTTATAGTTTTTGATATTAAATTCAATAAAGTTATAATTATTTCTTATTAATCTACCAATCTCTATCTTGATAAGGAGTACTTTCAATACCTTCATTTTGCAATTTTTTTACAAGCTTATCTAATTTCCCTTTCCACAATTTTTTAAACAATTTAGTATTACCAAAAAGTTTAACTATTGTTGGACTAATAGTATAATATGTATGAATAAATAATCTCCCATACCACGTTTTTGCTAATTTATAATCTCTGTATCTTCTTAACGTCCAAACCTGAGGACAATCATATGACCCATAAACACAAGTAGCAACATAACATCCACCGGCATTACTATTAGATGGAGCTGGTCTAGGTGGTACTTCATAATTAGGATCAAGTTCTTTAATTTTATTATGGTATTCCATAATCTTATCTATTAATTGTTCTTTATATTCTACTTTCCAAAATTTATCAGTAACCCATCCTCCCCTTTGTGAGTTATATGTATAAGATTTAGCCGCTTCAAGATCTGTTGTAATAATAATCAAATTTTTATAAATTTGAATATCATTTTCTTTATCATCATCACATAAACTAATCGCTGTTTCTAATAATAATATAGCACCTTTTGTTTTCTCAGTATAATTTTCAAAATCATAATCACTAGGATGTCCATCTCTACCTACATAATCAGCCCTAATTTTATTATAAGCTGAAACAACAGAAACATTAATAACATCAGCTAACTCAGCATTTATATCATCCATATTAGCTTTACATTTTATTAAAAACTTTATTGCAATTTTCTTTATTGTAAGTATTCCATCTAATATAGTATGTGCTTCTGATACACTTCCATATTTGGCATAATTTTTACAAGCAAGAGAAACTAACGCACTACATAAAGTTGTCGTTTCTTTAATTGCTTCTTTTTTTATTTCCTTAACTCTATCTTTAGGAGCACTATCAATTGCTTTTTGAAAAGCATTTACAGACTCATCAATCCTTAAATTTGCTAATGTAGATTGCCATCCAGCCGCTTTACCTTTCAATAACCAAGCATCACAATTAGTAGGTTCAATTTCAATAATTTTATTACAATAATTTTCAGCTTCTTTTTTATTATCAGCATCATAAGCATTATTTGCCATCATTAAATAATTTTTAATTTTATCAGTATCATCAACCTTAACTTTACTTCCAGAAACATCTACTTTTCCTTCAACCATCATTTTCTTAGCTTCTTCAACAGAATATTTTGTCCCACAACTCTGACAAACAAACACATTATCCTTTTTTAATAAATCATTACTACCGCACATTTCACATACAATTTTTTTCATTTACTCCACCTCATTTATTATTCTCAATAATTACTTTTCTCTCATTAATTAATTTAATTAATTCTTTAATAGAATTAATATCTATATTTTTTTCTATCTTCTTTAATAGATTATCTATTTTAATATCTAATTCGCTAGTAACATCATTTTCAACTGGATCCATATATTTAACAGTTTCATATAAATTTGTTAAATCTTTTTTTATATCCTTATCAGTACAATTATTTAATAATATCTCTACTCTTGTTTCTAAATCACTAACTCTTTTAGTTTTATTTACTATTTTTTCTTCTTGATTAATAATTAATTTATTACCATTTATTAAGAAAAATAATAATATAAAACTTATAAGTGCTAATATTAAATTTAAAATTACAACTATACTTGTATTAATAAAAATAAGCTTAGAAAAAATTAGAAAAACAATTGTTATTATATTTAAAAAGATATAAATATATATTACTGATACATTTAACATATCTTTCTTTAAAAGAGAACTTGTATTTTTACATATTACAAATAAAGATAACATATTAAAAATTAAATAGTATAAAAAAGTTATAATAAAACCAAGTTCATTTTGTATTTTTATAGGAATTAATAATATTATTATACTTATAATCAAAACGATAATAATACTTGGAATTAAAAAATGCTTTTTACTCATAATTAACTTCTCTCTTTCCCACAATTTGGACAATATTTACTATCTTTTTTTAATTTATATCCACAAAATTTACATTTTGCTTCTACTTCTAATTTACTACCACAATTATCACAAAATTGTTGTCCAACTTCTATTTTATTACCACAATTATCACAATATTGTATTTGATTGGCATTAACATCATTAATAGCTGAGCCAAAAGTACTATTAACAGTAGAACCAATACTTGTCATAATACCAAGACCAATACCCGCACTACTAAAGTTTCCCGCTCCTTCATTTTGGGCTATTTTTTCTGCAACATCATATCCTCTTTCTTCTTGATATGAATATCCTTCAGTTTTCCTTTTTTCAGCTATACCTTCAGCTTCAATTATCATTTTCTTCTTTTCTGTTTCTTGATTAATAACATCTACTTTTTGTTTTAATTCAGCTTCAGCAATATCTGAATATTGTCTAAAATATAATTCTTTAAACTTTTCATATTGTGAATCTCCATCAGGTTTTATAATTGTCGTTATAAAAAAATGTTTTAAATCAATGCCATATTCCATAAAATCTGGAATTAATAATTTTTCCATATCATTAGAAATAATCTCTAATTTTTCATCTATTTCAAATATATTAATTTTATTATCTTTAATATATTTTGAAAGATATGGTTTTAAATGAATTACAAGAAATGACTTAAAGTAACTAACTAGTTTTTCTTTACTTAAATTAGTTTCAGTTCCAACTAATTTTAACAATAATTTCCTAGCATCAGATATTGTTATAGCCATCTCACCATTAGCCCCAATACTTAAAGGAAATTTATAAGTTGGTTCAATAAATTGAAGCTTACTATCAGTTCCCCATTTAATTGCAAGATGTTCGACTTTATTAATAAAATATATCTCGCAATGAAATTGAGACTCACCATTTGTTGGTATATTAATAAGTTTTGATAGTATAGGAAGATTAGAAGTCTCTAAAGTATATTTTCCAGCTTTAAAAGAATCAAGTGCTTTCCCATCCATAAAGAAAATCGCTTCCTGTGATTCATGAACAATCAGTTGAGATCCAAAGTTAAAATCTTCTTTAGGGTGTTTCCATATAATTGTTTCATTATCCCCTTCATATTTAATTACATCAAAAATTTCCATATTTACCTCTTTTCTAAATCATATTAAAAATTCTTTTCAACAATATAATTATATCATGATTTTAAAAATAATACTATTTTAAATTATATTTTTATAACTAATATTACTATAAGCCATAATAATATTAGTTAAAATTGTATTAAAGGAGATTGAAAGATATGAATAATATAAAAAATTAAGAAAAAGTAAAAGCATATTGCAAACAAAATTAGCAATAGATCTTAATTTAACACAAGAAGCAATTAGTTCATATGAAACCGAAAGAGTTACTCCAAGTGCCGATATTTTAATAAAACTAGCTGATTATTTTAATACTAATATTGACTATTTACTTTGTAGAACTAATTACGATTTACCCATATCTGATATTAAACCTACCAACATAAATGAAGAACAATTTCAATTGCTAAATAAAATAAATAAACTTTCAGAAACTGATATAGCAAAAGTTGAAGGATATATAGATGGACTAAATTCCAAATAAAATAGTTTTATCTAAATTTACATAACAAAAAAGAGACTGCCTAAAGATTATAACCTATCTTGACAGTCTCTTTTATAAATTTTATTCTTTACTAAGTTCCGCTCCACATTTATCATTAAATATCTTTATAATATTATTCATACTATATTAATTTGTTCTGAATTCAATGATCCTATAATTTCATTTTTACATACTACATTAAATAAACATCACTATCAGCCCATGAAGTTTCTTCTTTCTTCACAAAAGGCAATTCTTCCATATAACAATATTAAGCCATAAATTCTATAACACCTCTAAGTTCATAAAATATTTTCTTAACACCCTTACTAACAATGCAACCTATTAAATATTTTTTATTAATTGATAACGTTTTCTCTAAAGTAGATTCATGATACTCTCCATTTTCAAAAACTTGTACTATTCAAACATTTTAAAAATATTAAAATATCTTATGCTTTCATCAAAAATGCTAAATAGCCACGATATGCTTCATAAATATCTACTTTACTAGTAACTTCATAAGGTGCATGCATATTTAAAACTCCCACTCCTGCATCTATTACTTTAACATCATAGTTAGCAAGGATATAGGCAATAGTACCACCACCACCAGCATCTACTTTACCAAGTTCAGATATTTGATAACTTACATTATCACTATCTAAAATATTTCTTAACTCTGCAATAAACTCTGCATCAGCATCATTACTACCACTCTTACCACGGGAACCTGTATATTTACAGAATACTAAACCACGAGCTAGATAAGATGAATTACGTTTATCCATAACACTAGCATAAAGTGGATCATATGCTGCATTAACATCACTACTTAACATCCGAGAATTAGATAAAACTCTTCTAACACTAACAAAACTATCTTCACCTAACAAATGACAAATCTCTGCTATAGTATTTTCATAGAAATGAGAGCCCATTCCAGTAGAACCAACACTACCTATCTCTTCTTTATCAACTAAAATACAACATAGAGTCTTATCAGTAACTTCAGAGCTTAGTATTGCCATAAGTGATGAATAAGCACAACTTCTATCATCTTGTCCATAAGATAGAACCATACTCTTATCAAATCCCATATCACGAGCCTTACCTGCAGGAACTACTTCTATTTCACTAGATAAAAAGTCATCTTCAGATATATCATATTTCTCTTTTAATATAGAAAGTACATTAGCTTTTACCCCCTCTTTATCTTCTCCTTTTAAAGGCATATTACCAATTAAAACATCTAAAGCTTCGCCTTCTATTAAATTACTAGCATTCTTCTTCATTTGTTCTCCTGCTAAATGAGGAAGTAAATCAGTTACACAAAATACAGGATCATCATCACTTTCACCTATATTAACATCTATCTTAGTACCATCCTTCTTAACAATAACACCATGAAGTGCTAAAGGAATAGTAGTCCATTGATATTTCTTAATCCCACCATAGTAATGTGTATCAAAATAAGCAAAGTCAGTATCTTCATATAAAGGATTAGCTTTTAAATCAAGTCTAGGAGAATCAATATGCGCTCCTAATATATTCATACCCTTAGTAATAGAGTCTTTTCCAATTATAAATAAAATAACTGCTTTTCCTCTATTATCAGCATAAATCTTATCTCCTGGTTTTAAAGACTTATTCCCATCAATATAATCCACAATATTGTGGAAACCTTTATCTTCTGCACGTCTAATTATTTCCTTATTCGCTTCTCTTTCAGTTTTAGATAAGGATAAAAACTCTTTATAATCTTCACCCATCTCAAAAACTTTAGAAACTTCTACTGCATCATACTTCTTCCAAATATTTTCTTTCAACATAATCATCCTTTCTATTTTTAGTATAACACAAATCAAATGAATATATTTATAAATGATAATATTTCATATCTTCATTATATTCTTTTTCTACTATCTTTGCAAAAGATGTTCCCATACTAATAGGATAAGTAGAAAGTAATCCATCATAGATAATTACTCCATCATATGGAAATAAAGAAGTAGTAACAATACAAGGTATGTCGTGATAAGGAATAACTTCATCTATATTAGAATTTAATCCTTTAATCATATAAACTCGATCACTAGCAAGAAGTGCTGTATAATCTTCTTCATATTTAGCAATAGTAAACATTCCCCTGATTCCTTGTTTAAATTTACTAACTTTCTCTAAATCTTCACTATTAAAATTATGAGGATTATCTTTTATATAAGCATCTATAATCTTTTCTTTATCTTCAAATAGATACTCTATAATTGGCATTAATTGATTAGGATCTAAATATTCTTGCTTATATATTTTCTTAAGACTAGTATCAATATGATATTTATTGTTAACATACTCTAACAATGAAAAATATAAGTTATAAAAGCTTTTGGCAACATCATCTCCTAAACAAGCATTCTTTTGACCAGTATATTCCATTTCTCTTTTAAATTCATATTCCGCTTTTTCTTTTAATTTCTCTTTATATTCTCTAGGACACATACCATTTAAAGCTCCTGAAGGCATCTCATCCATCGCTTTATCTAATAATTCAAAGAAATCATCTAAAGAGACATGAGCTAGAGCAGGAACATTACTAATAGAATCCTTTAAAGGCTCTCTATCTTTATTTAATAATGCAAAAACTCTAATAGGTTCTAATGCCGAAAAGCCAAAGAAAGGTAAATCCATTAACTCTTTATAAAACTTTTTAACTATTTTATTATCAAAGTTAAAATCATCATAAAATATATTTATATACTGCTTTAAATCAAAAGTTTGTGTACCACTAATAGCATATTCTTTTCTTTCTTCATCTAACTCATCTTCAACATAATAATAATCACGGTATAAGCCTATCGGAGTTTCTTCATCAAAAGTCTCTACATATTTATCATAAATAACTACATAATAATTAAATAATTTATTATCAAATACATGATCAAATACCACTTTAGAGTCTATATTAAATAAAGATGATGCCATATCTATTAAAGGATAAATCAAAAAATTTCCCATTACTTTACAAAAACCAACTAAAAACTCATTAAGTTCTGTTTTCTTCTTAACTTCACTCATCTTTACTCTAGATAATGCTAGTAAAATAGAATCTTTTAATTCATCATAGAAATCATATTCTAATGAATCATTATGACTAATTAACATTTTCTTTCTTAAAATATCTTTTTCAAATTCAAATCTATCATCGTCCCAAGCAATTTTTTCACCATTAGCAATTCTTTTTAAAAACTTAATCTCTCTATAAGTACATATATCTATTATATTATTATAATCACTATAAAACTCTATAATCTTTTCTATCATTTTCTTCTTAGTTATTTTTTCATAATCTTTAAAATCAGGATAAATTCGACTATATAAGTCAAATACAAATTCCTTTTTATATGGATTATCAACAATTTTCATAACATATCGCCTCTTTTTTGTCCATATTATATCATTATTTATATAAAATATCTATATCAACAAATCCATTGATACCATCAATAACTCCATCTTGACATAACTGCCACATCATATAATCTTTATCATAATCAGTTTTATCTGTATAATGAGCAAGCCATACTTTATTAGTATTATATTTCCAAATAGCATTTAAGTAATTCTTACTGCCATAAAGCATAGTATCATAACCTTTAGCTTCTAAAGTAGAAAAATAAGTTTCTGCTACTTCATTTAAGTCATATAAACTAAGGTTCATACTATTAAATGATGTAAAAGCTTCAAAATCAAAAGCTATAGGTAAAGTAATATCATAGTCTTTAATCTGTTTAATTATCCACTCTGCCTGCTTCCTAGCTTCCTTCTTATTATCTGCATAAGAATAAAAGTAAATACCAACTTTAAGCTTATTCTCTAATGCTTCTTTAATATTTCTTTTAAAGTAAGGATCAAGAACATATTCTCCACCAACACCATTTTGATGTCCTACACGAATAATAACAAACTCTGCCCCTGCTTCTTTTACTTTAGAAAAATCTATCGCTCCTTGCCATTTAGAAACATCTATACCAACTAAAGTATCTTTATTTTTATGTTCTTCTAATACAGCATTAAAATCAGTACTAGTAACTTCTTCACTACTTCCTCCACCGGTTACACTTTTAGGTTCATAAACATGCAAAGTAAAATCAACACTCTCTTTATTACCACTACTATCTTCTGCTTCATATACTAAAGAGTAGTCCCCTGCTGTATTTAAGTCGTAATCACCTTTAATTTTACAACTAGGATTACTATCATAATTATCAGCACAAAGTATCTCATCTTCTAAATTAACATCGTCACCAACTCTAACACTATAACTATTAGATAACCAGATTAAAGGCTCTTCTAAATCTTTAACAATAACTTCAAATGTTCCTTTTCTTTTTTTATTATCTTTATTTAAATAGATAAACTCTACATCAACTGTACCTAACTCATCAGTATTAATTCTTTTATTATCAACAACTTTACCATCTATATCTTTAATAAAATCTTTCACTTTAACATCACTATAAACGTTAACAGTTAAATCATCTTTTAAAGTAAAACCACTATTATCTAAAACTACTCTATTATTAAAATATATTATCAATGAAATAATAAGAATAACAGCAATAACAATAGATACTATTATAATAATTTTCTTTTTATTCAAATACATCACCTCTGTATATACTTATTTAACTTCTTCTCATTTTTATTATATCATCTTTTTCTAACTCACCAATAAGTAAAGAAGAATTTACATTATGTTTTTTATAATTACTAATTACTTCATCCTCACTATAATTAGCATAACAATACTTACAAAAATGTTTACAAGAATTATAATAACCAATATCAACCATTTCTACACAGTTACAAAGATTACCTTTTCTAAGCCTACTTTTCTTAAATTTAGTCTTACCAGTAAGTCTTTTAGCAAGTTCTACTCCTAAACAATCTCCTTTAATAAAACCATACTCTACAAGATTTTCTTTTTCAAAACAAGTTTGTACTGTCATATTATATTTATTTGCAATAGAACTAAAAGATGTTCCTATTTCTTTTAAGTCATTATTAGTAAAAGGTTTAATTCTTAATACTCCCATATTCTTTCTTACATTTTTATAATCATCTATAAAAGAAACAATAATATGTTTAACATAACCATTAAGTAAACTACAAAGTCTCTTAAATGCTTTAATATGATAATCTAAATTATATTTATCACTTAAAAAGATAGGATCATATCTAACATAAATATTATCACTACCAATTATTTTAGATATTTCTATAACACTCTCTATTATTTTATCTTTATCTAATACATTAGGTTCAATATCTCTTTTATAAGGAGTAACCGTAACATTAAATAATATAGGCTTACTTATCTCTTTTAAGTAAGGAACAATAGGTCTAGGATTTTTAGTACAAAAGTAAATTAAATCTACATCTCTAAAGTAAATCCTACTAACTTGTTTCTTATAAAAAGGATTCCTAACATCTACAAATCCTTCTTTTAATCTATTCATAAACCACGGAGTATAGAAAGCAACAATATCACATCTACCACTAATAAAAAGAATCATAACACTACCTCCATCTAAATCTTATACCACAAAAAACATATAAATTCTATTACTTTTTTGATATAATGATTTTAAGGTGATAAACATGAATGAATTTGAAGAAATATTAAAAGAACAGAATAATGAGAAGAAAAAAAATATGATAGAGCAAAGATTAATAATTTTAAACAGCCAAGCTGAACAAAATAAAGAAATAGGTGTTAATACAACCCATCAAGGATTTATATCCTCAACCGATAGTTTAGAATTTTCTTCAGTTTTTATAATGAGTAATTTAGATGAACCATTGCCTTCTAAATATACTATGAAAAGCCAAGATTATATTTATGAATATATTAACTATCTTAACAAAAATAATATAACAGATATAAACAAAGCAATTCTAGCAATATCTCCTTTTTTAAAAAAATATTTTGGTGTTGGAAAAAATGGCAATAACAAAAATAACAGAGAAGTTGCATTTGATAATATGGGAATGCAACTTTCAGAAATAAGACAAACGAGCGAACAACTTTATCAAGAATATTATAATAAATGGTTTGACATAGCAATATTTAAAGATAATTCAATAGCAGAATGTACAGAATATGCTGCTCTAACCCAAAATATTTTAACCTTTATGGGCTTTAATTCTTATTATATTTCAGGGTATTTTTCCACAAAAAATACAGAAGAAGCCCATGCTTTTAATCTAGTACAAACAACTAAAGAAAAATATTTCTTAATTGATAGTGCAAATCCAACTACAATCTTCGATGAAAAAGGAAATATTATAGCAGCAAGAACACAATCATGCATAATTAGTGAAGAACAATTCAAAGACGCTATTTCAGGAGAAGGTTTTGAAATAGAACTAAATGTATGTAATTACCAAAAAATAAATGGTACTATTCAACCTATTGACAAAGATATATGGAAATACCAAACGAAAAAAAAGATATACAAAGAAGAAAAAAATATCAATAATATTTATTAAAAATCAAATTATATTGCTCTAACTAGTACATTATCAAAGAAATAACTTTATTAACAATAAAAACGACACTCTAATCATCATGACTAGAGTGTCAACCCTATTTTTTGGAGGAGACATTCACTTGACGAATTGAATTGTTCCTACTTTTTTATTGTATGAAAATTTTTCTTACATATACATCATATCATAATTATTACATTTATGCAAATATTTCCTATAATCGACGGAGTCTAAATTTATCGGAAAATAAAAAAGATGAAAGAACTCGTGGTATAATATACCTATAAATAACAATAAAATAAAGGAGTTCTTTCATATGTATATGTTACCACAAATTCTAGATATTAGTACAG
>DVHC01000015.1 GCA_018712385.1 Candidatus Onthousia excrementipullorum
GCAACATGAATAATGTAAAATAATCACTGAAAAATGACTATAATATGTTTTTAGTATTATGATAATATGATGTAAAATTTTCTCTGAAAATTAACTACATAATTAAGTCAAATATTTACTGAAAAATCACAAGAAAATGATTAAATATCACTTTCTGTATTTGCCATATTATTAGCGAGAGCTGTTAACTCATTAAGTAAGTTATTATATTCATTTAAGATATTATCATCGCTAATATAAATATCTGTATCAGTATACTCTATATAATTAGCATTTGTTTCTAATAATGTTAGTATTTCATCTACTTTATCTAAGAATTCATTTAAATTATTAGATAGAGTCTCCATTTGTTCTTTAGTACTCTTAAGTGTTTCTAAATCTTTTTTAGTATACATAAGGTCTAGATAAAAATCATAATAATATTCACTATCACTAAGTTTATCTTTATCTATTAAGTTTTTAATAGTGTCTTCTTCACAGAGACTACTAATATTTTTTAACTCTTTTGTTACTTTACTTTTAGTATTGCTTATAAGAGCATGACTCTTTGTATAATTTGGACTATCATTTCTTAGACTATTAATAGTTAATATATTAGTTAATTCTTCATCATTTAAATAACTATTTATAGCTTTAACACTATCTGATAGACTCTTATAATACTTTTTAACTGCTTCTTCTACATAGGCTCTATCTCCTGTTGTTTTAACCTTGATAGAATAATCATCTGTCGCCAAGTCTTTATTACTGTAATTAATTATTTCTTGTTTTAAAATATCTTCTTCTTGTAATTCTTTATATGCCATAAAGAATATTAATCCTAAAAATATGACAACTGCTATTACAATACCAATAATTATCTTTTTAATACTTTTTTTCTTTTTCATAATTTTCTCCTTTATTTAAATATTACTTTGGCATAAGAACTATCAATACAGTCTATTTCTATTTCTGCTAGAGGATGCTGTATTGTATGATTAATATTTTCATTCTCTATTATATAGGGAAATTTATATTTCAATATTTCATCATCACTATATTTAGACGGTATAGCGGAAAATACAGCCCATATCCATTGTATATCTTTATTATTTTCTAGTAATTTTATTAAATCTTGATGCTTTATAATGATAAATTCTTTATTAGAAAACTCTTCATTATTTGTTTCTATATCTGTAATCAACCACTTATAGTTTAAATCTTTTATTTTAAATTCTTTCATCAATTTATACATATTAGTATTAAAATCATTCTTATCTTCGTAAATATAACTTTTCATATTTTTCCTTAACTTTCTGGTATTTCTATATCTTCTATTTCCCCAAAATTAGAATAACTAACAGTGATTGTTGTTGTAGTAGGCATATTGTTAAGATATGTAGAATAACTAGTTAAATCATAAGTAATTTTAACTACTTCATCTTCTTCATTAGTCTCTAAGGTTATTTTATTAGGAATATCGGCAATATCAAGGTTAGTATTATTAATAATAGAGTCTATAGTGTTTGTAGTTATCTCATAGTTATAAGAAGTATTACCACTTTCATACTCTGTTTTAGATATTAGATAAGCTTTTTCTAAGAATTTAGATATATTGTTATCATCAGTAATATTATTAAAGTGGTATAATTCACTAGTTACTTCATATTTATCAGTAGTCTTTATTAGATTAATATTACCATAGATAAAGTAATTATAGAAGGTATTATTACTAGTCATTACTCCTTCTATTTTGTCATCACTTTTATCTCCTGTAAAGTTAGTTACTACTCCATTAATATTTTCTTCTCTTGTAAAATGATAATTACCACTTTCGATACCATCTAATTTATATTCAGTATTAACTTTATTATCATTTGGTGTATCAACAGTTCTATTACTATTATAATTTGTTCTTATTAGAGATATCAAAACGAAGAAAAAGATAAAATAAAAGATAAAGAAAAGTACGGCTCTTCCTCTTTTACTTTGATATAAATCTTTAATAAACTTGATATATTTATTTTCTTCCTTTTTCTTTTTTTCTTTCACTTTAATACTACTCCTAACAACTCTTTTTTATCTATACCATTTAAGTAATCTTTTACTAAACATCTTTTCTTACCTTCTATAGCGATACCTGTTAGTATTATTTCTTTATCACCGGTAACGACTCTAATACCATCTTTTTCAAAACCAACTATTGTTCCAGGAAGTGTATTAGCATAATATCTATCACTAAGTCTTACATCATATACTTTCATTCTTTTACCATTTAATGTTGTATAAGCACCTGGAGTTGGATTTAAGGCTCTAACTTTGTTATCTACTTGGATGTTTGTTTTGGTAAAGTCAATTTTCTCATCTTCTTTAGTAATGTTATAGCCATAAGTAACTTCAGTTTCATCTTGTTTAATGGGATTAATATTACCACTAATTATATTAGGTAGAGTTTCTAATAATAAATCTTTACCCATTTCACTTAATCTATCATGAAGAGAACCTAGAGTATCATCTTTAGTGATAGGAGTTTCAGACTGACTAATAATATTTCCTGCATCCATTTTTACATCCATGTACATAATAGTTATACCAGTCTTATCATAACCATCCATAATAGCATGATGAATAGGGGCACCTCCTCTTAATTTAGGTAGTAATGAAGCATGAACATTAATACATTTATATTTAGGATAATCAAGTAATTCTTTAGGTAATATTTGTCCATAAGCACAAGTTACTATCATATCAGGTTCATACTTTAATACTTCCTCATATTCATTTCTTATCTTAACTGGTTGTAATACTGGTATATTATATAACGCACTAGCTTCCTTAATTGGAGTTGGTGTTAATATCTGTTTTCTGCCAACTTTTTTATCTGGTTGGGTAACAACTGCAACAACGTTGTAGTTATCGGCAAGGGCTTTAAAGATTGGAACAGCAAAGTCAGGTGTTCCCATAAATACTATTTTTATATCTTTCATGTTAACCTCCTAATACATTTATAATTATAGTTAAAGTTAATCCCAACGTTATTAAGAGAAGTCCTGTTAGGGCAATGACGTTAGCATTACCATAACTAAAAGCATATTTATAATTAAATCTTTTTTCTTCTTGATAATCTTCTCTAGTCTTAGTAGTTAGTACTACCTTAGGTTTATCTTTAATTATAAACTTATTATTCTTTATTTCTCTATAACTAGGCATAGTGATAACTGTTAAATCTAAAGAATTAATATCACTATATCTTCTTATAATTGGATATTTACTATCTGTTATTTTAGACACTAAGATATTTAAATCTATTGTATCGACACTATTAATAATATCATCGATATTAGATAAATAATTCTTTGCTAAATCACTTCTTTTAATAAAGGCAATACAAGGAAGTGACTCTGATAAATTAAGAGCTTTCCATCTTTTATCAAAGGTCTTAAGAATAGTTGTTTCTTCTTTAGTAGTCATATTAACATGAGAACAAAGAGATGCTAAATTACTTTTACATTTATGATAGTCTTTAAGATAAAAGGCATCTTTATGATAGTCTTTAAGATAATTATAATACTTACTAAGAGAAGTTAATTCAGCCATATATTCAGGGCTTCTAAAAGCATAGTAATAAGCCATAGCAGGGGAGTCCGTTATATATATCGCTCTACTTTTCTCTTTTAAGTCTCTTGATATAATATTTTTATAGTTATGATTAGAAAAAATATAGTCTATTTTCTTTAAATCATTTAACTCTTTAATATCTATATCCTGGGTTAATCCTACTTCTTCTGTTTTTTCTTTAAAGATAGAAGGGAAACTATGGAAGCAGTAACCATTAACTATGTATTTATCATAGATATATTTAAGTATCTCTTTTTTATCTTCAGTTTTAGTAGTATTTACATTTAATTTATTAGAGACTAAATCGATTAGTAAAGAGTTACCTTTAATGATTAAATCTTCATGATTATTATAGTTACTAGTAATAGTATCTAATTTATTTAAGAAATAATTATTATAAGTTTCATCATTAATTATAATTTGATATTTTATTACTATATCCATTGTTATTAATAGAGAATATCTATTATAACTATAACTTTCTCCATTAATAGAAGCATTAGATACTTTGTTTTTAGTAGTTTCATTCATTAAGACCTTATGAAGGATTGATAGTAAATGTTCATTTTTTAGTAGTGATTTAAAGTTCATAACTATCAACCCTTCTTTCTAGTTTAAATTATACCACAAGAAAAAGTACTTTTACAATAAAGTACTCAATTTTTCTAATATAAGAATTGATAGTAATTTTTTTATTCAAGGGCTAAAGTGAAGGGATTTTGTAGGGTCCCGTCACCTCCAGTTATGATGACATTTTGTTTTAGGTTAAGTGAAGGTTTAATACCATAAGAAGTAATTTGAAAATTTGCACCAGAAGCCATGCCAGAAATAAACACATGAAAGATATTTCCAGAATTAAAAGGTGTTAGAGTCCAATAATCCATATTATTATTATACTCTTTAAATTGACCTGCCATTAATTCTCCAGTTCTTAATAGACCTATTTTAGCTTCCGTACTTGTAGCATATCCTGACATATTAGTATCTGTATATTTTGCTAATTTATATGAAGGTACGCCTCCTACAGTTCCTAGATACCACGTTGTACTATCTTCTATCATATTTACTTGTTCCTCTGTTAAATAAGTACCACTGCTTAAATATTCTCCATTTAAAAAACTACCTATTGTATTTGCACTTGAATAATATAATGAATCTCCAAAAAATAAAGTTTTAAAGCCTCCATTATCTTTTAATGGTTCGGCACTTGTTATTTTGGTTAATCCCTCTGTTTCATGACTTATTATTCTATATAAGTTATTTTCTCCAGTTCCAAAACTTATATATTCTCCACTATATCTTGTATTTAGTAGAGTTCCTTCTAAATTAGTATCATAATCTCCTTCTAATCTATAGGGATTTTCTTCACTTCCATCTCCATCTACTATATTTATTTCTTTCTTTAAATTTATAGATGGCCTTATTCCTAAAGCATTAGAAACATTATTATAATTAACAGAAAGACAAACATGATTTTTATTCCATAAATTAGATGTGTTATATGGTGTTAAAGTAGTCCACAGATTACCATTACATAAATACCCATTGTTTACTCTAGTTTCATAATAATTTAATAAACCAACAGTTGCTTCTACTATTGTTCCACTTTCTTCTTCACTAGGAGGTTTACTATTATCAGTCATCATAGTTGCATTCCATTTGCTATCCATCTTTATAAAATCTTCTGGATTTCTCAAATTACCTAAGAAACCATCTACTGTCTTATCATTTAACCATTCTTCCATATAACTTCCTTCAAAAGTACTACTACCGCTTGAATAACTAATCGCACTTATAGCCCACTGAGTCACTAACTTAACAGTCTTTTCTTCATTATTAGCAGACACTGCTCTCCACAACTTACCACTATACCAAACATAATTATTAGGATACTGTCCTGTTGTAAATGTATCTACTCCATCATCATATATATTATCTTTACTTATATTGCTTAATACTACTGTTCCTACTTCTCCTTTATATGTTATCTCTTCAAATAAATGGCCATTATCTGGTAGACTTAAATCATTATAATCTAGGCCTACACTTACTCCTAAATTT
>DVHC01000016.1 GCA_018712385.1 Candidatus Onthousia excrementipullorum
TTGAAGGTGCTAATTATATGATTGCATTAAGATGTATGTATGAAAGTGATCATTGGAGTGAAATAGAAAAAATAGTAGTTGATGAAATATATCATTAACTACTATTTACCTACAAAATTTTTTTACACCCTTTCTTTAAAGTATAAACTTTATTATCAGATAATATTTCTTTATCAACTATAACTTCACTATATTTACCCCTATTAATGCTTTTTTGCAAAGTATGACTAACATCAAGTAATGATGTATATACTATTTGTTTTAATTCTCTAGCACCTGTATCATTAGAAGTAGCAATTTCTAAAATGGCATCGATATAATCATCTGTATATTTCAAATCAACACCATAAACTTCCTTATAAAACTGTTGTTTTAAAAGAATCGGACTTAGCTTGCCTTGTTTTAAAATATTTTTTAAATCTTCTTTAGTAAGATTATTATACATAATCTTAGGACTAATTCTTCCCACAATCTCTGGAATAAAACCAAAGTCTATTATATCTTTGTCAGTAACAGTTAAATCTAAAGAGTCATCATTATTAAAGCCAAGCTTTCTATTTTTATCTTTTAATATATCAACAAACGCTCCCCCTAAAACTATATTCATAAATGTTGTATCTATTTTTATTCTATCATAATTCGTTAAATTAACATCATAAACTGTTCCATCAAGAAAATTAAGTAATAAGTTTTGAACTGCAACATCAGAGACTTCTAAACCATGATTTGCAATCTTATCAAATTCATCTAAAAATATTAATGACTCCTCACACTTTTTAATATTTCTACTTGAATTCTGATAAGCCATTTTTAAAATATCATCTATATCTTTACCAACATATCCAGAACCTGATAAAGTCGGTGTAGAATACTTTGTAAATGGTATATTCAAATACTCTGCTAAAAGTTTTAATGTCTCTGTTTTACCTACACCAGAAGGTCCCATTACTAATGGTCTTTGTATTAAATGAGGATCACTAGTTTTATAATTATCACTAATTACCGTAACAAGATTTTCTATATTTTTATCTTGTCCAATTACTCGCATCTTTAAATAAGCTTCTAACTCATCTGTATCAATATCTCTTCTAATATTTTTATTTTTAATATTAGTTTTACTATTAGTATTTACATTAACTAATTTAATCTCTTTTTCTTTATCTTTAATCTCTCTTTCTTTTCTCTCAAGCTCCTTAAAATCTTTTACAGACTGCTCTATAAAGTCTTTTAAAAGTTTTTCATCTTTAAGTTGTGTTAACATATAAAGTTTTCTTTTTGGTATACTAACTATCCCATTATAATAACTAGAATTTAAATTACTATTACTAGCAAGCTCTTTTAAATCAGATAAAGATAACTTATATATATCTAATTTCTCAATCTTATTATCACTATTTAATCCAAACGTAAAACTACCAAATATATCATCTTGATAATATTTTAAAGCTTCTTCTATAGTTGCAGCACTATATTTAGAAAGAAGTTCCTCTTCAGTAGAAACAAAATAAACTCCTTCTACTAACTCACTAATAGCAAAAGATAATTCATCAATTAAACAAAATTCATGATTAAATTTATCTACAAAAGCTCCATACTCTTCATTTAATTCTCCTTCTATTACAGTAACTGGATTAAACAAAAATCCTCCATTAGATAAATTCTCTTTTTTCATTAACATTGCATACATATTAATTCCCCCTAAACTGATTATACAAAAGTTAGAAGAAAAAAGCTAGACTATATAAACATATAATCTGGCTTTTTATAAGGTTCATCATAACTCTTATCTTTCATATATCTATCTATGAGTACAACTCTATTCTCTTCTAGACTCTTAGGAACATCAATAACTCTTTGATTTCTTGAACCTCTATAATAGATATTTAAGCTTCTCTCCTCTAAGATAAACTTACCATCTACTAAGACATCTACTTCACTAAGTAACTTCTTCATCTTAGGATTTTTAAGCATCGCTTCATAAGTATAACCTGTATAACACCATACATTAAGTCCCATCTCATGAGCCGCTTTACTTATTTCATAACAGGCTTCACTCTGACACACAGGATCTCCTCCTGATAAAGTAATACCATCTTGATTTTTAATAGTCTTTAACTCATCTATTACCTCACTAACATCAAATAAAGCCCCACCATTAAAGTCATGAGTCCCTGGATTTTGACATCCAGGGCACGCATGAGGACATCCTTGTGTCCAAATAACAGTTCTTACCCCTTCTCCATCTACAATAGAATCAGGTTGTAAATAAGCTGCTAATCTAATTTTCATCTTACTTACCTTCTTTTGCAGTCTTTAAAATATCATTTATTCCACTATGTTTAACACGGTCAGCCTCTTCAGCACGTTTACCATTATTAAATCTATCAAGACCACCAACTAAGTAACCAGTAATACGTCTAATCCTTTCAAATTTTTGTCCTTCTCCAACTATTTTTTTCATATTTAATTCCTCCTTCTTATTTTTATTTATTAAAACTATTCACAACAATTATTATCAATAGATGTTATTCTCTCAATTGGAACCCCTTCACCTTCATGACGTCCACATCTAGGACAAACATCATTAATAACTCCAACATATCCACAAACAGGGTCTCTATCAACAGGATGGTTAATCGCACCATATCCAATACCTGCTTCTTTCATAACTCTAATTATCTTCTCAAATGCCTCAACATTAGAAGCCGCATCACCATCAAGTTCAATATAAGAAATATGTCCTCCGTTAGTAAGAGCATGATATGGAGCCTCTTTCTCTATCTTATCAGTAATACTTATATTATAATAAACTGGTACATGGAATGAATTAGTATAATATTCTCTATCAGTAACCCCTTTAATCTTTCCATATATCGCTCTATCAATTCCTGTAAATCTACCAGATAACCCTTCTGCAGGAGTTGCAAGACAAGTAAAGTTTAAGTTATATTTTTTAGAATACTCATCACAACGTTTTCTCATAAATGTAATAATCTCAAGTCCTAACTTTTGACTTTCTTCACTTTCTCCATGATGTTTTCCAGTTAAAGCCTTTAAACATTCTGCAAGTCCAATAAACCCTGTAGATAAAGTACCATGTTTCCATACTTTTCTAAGTCTATCTGTAGGTTTTAACTTCTCACCATTATTCCAAATACCTTGTCCAAGTAAGAATGGAAAGTTGTAATTATGTTTACTACATTGAAACTCAAATCTTTCAAGTAATTGGTCTTTAACCATATCCATAATATCACTAAGCTCTTTATAGAACCCATCCATATCTGCCTTATCTCTTTCTTTTAAAGCTATACCATGTTTAATACCGAGTCTTGGTAAGTTAATAGTAGTAAAAGATAAATTACCACGTCCTGTAACGATTTCATTATCAGGACTAGTAACATCGCCTATTACCCTTGTACGACATCCCATGTAAGCTATCTCAGTATTAAAGTCTCCTTCTTTATAATATTGTAAGTTAAATGGAGCATCTATAAAAGCAAAGTTAGGGAAAAGTCTTTTCGCAGATACCTTACAAGCAAGTTTAAATAAATCATAGTTAGGATCTCCTGGATTATAGTTAACCCCTTCTTTTACTTTAAAGATAGATACTGGAAATATTGGTGTTTCCCCTTTACCAAGTCCTCTATCTGCAGAAAGTAAATAGTTTTTAATAACCATTCTTCCTTCAGGAGATGTATCTGTTCCAAAGTTAACTGATGAAAATGGAACTTGAGCCCCTGCTCTTGAATGCATTGTATTTAAATTATGAATAAATGCTTCCATTGCCTGCTCAGTCGCTCTATCAGTTTTCTGCATTGCTTTTTCATAACTCTTTTCAAATATTTCATGAACTCTACTAGAGCCTTTCTGATAATCACTAAATTCTTTTATATCAATTTCAATTGACTCTTGCTTATCAATTTCTCTTATAATTCTATCTATATTAATACCTGGAATAAATCCCTCTAAATCTAAAAAGTCATAAATTGTCTGTTTAAATTGTTTTTTAAATGTTTTAAGTACTCCAGGTGCTAGATAATAATCCAAAGCCGGTATTGCTTGTCCACCATGTTGGTCATTTTGATTTGCTTGAATAACGATACAAGCTAACGATGCATAAGTTGAAATATCCTGAGGTGGTCTCACATACCCATGTCCTGTATCAAAACCATTTTTAAATAGTCTTGATAAATCTATTTGACAACAAGTAGTAGTACCCATTGCTAAGAAGTCCATATCATGAATATGTATTGTACCATTATCATGAGCTTCAGCATATTCTTTTTTCATCAAATATGCTTTTGCAAACTCTTTAGATACAGTCGCACCATATTGAAGCATTGTACCCATCGGACTATTTCCATCAATATTAGCATTCTCACGTTTTGCATCTTCTTCATTAGCAGACTTAAGTCCAAGATTTTCTAATGATTTTAAGAACTTATGAGTCTTATTATCTCCAAAGAAACTTTCTCTTGAAGCATTTCTTCTTTCTCTATATTCTGAAAATGATTTATATACATCAAGATACCCTTTACTAGATAATTCTGTTTCTATATAGTCTTGAATCTCTTCTATTTTAAAACGATTATTTTTCTCATCTTTATCTTTAATTATTTTCTTTAAAACAGCACTATATACTTTTTGAATATCAGAAGAGTTATATTTCTTTTCTTTTTCACTCTCATCATCATCAACTTCTACACTATCAAAACCTTTTTTTATCGCTAAAGCAATTTTAGCACCATCAAAATCTACTTTTTTACCATTTCTTTTAATTACTGTAACCCCTTCTAATTGGTCAACTAATTCATTTACATCTGCCATGTTTTTACCTCCTATCTAAGTCAATTGTAAGAGCTGAAAATTCAAAAATCAATAGGTAATTTTAAGAAAAAAATCAAGTATTTTTTAAAACCATTGATATATATAGTTTTTATTAAAAAACTTTTTTGTTCGATTTACGACAATTTACATTTATATACATTTTTTAGTTTTTTCTAAAAAACATTTTTCAATTTCTCTTAAAAATATTGAATTAAAATAATGCCAATTTCTTTATTTTTCAACAAATACGTAAATTATTTCTTTTGTATTTTTATCTTTTTTATCAAAATGGTTTTTTAATTTTTTTAATTTTTTCCTTTATATAACAAGTTCCACATAAAGATTCATAAGAAACATTACTATCATTATCAATAACAATGCTATCGCCATCAAAAATAAAATCATTATTAATTTTTCTTGCATTAAAACGAGCCTTTTTTCCACAGCGACAAATAGTTGGCATCTCCTCTATTGAATCCACTAGTTCTAATAGTCTATCTGCCCCTTCAAATCCATTCGTTTTAAAATCAGTTCTAAGTCCAAAAGCAATAACAGGAATATCCATTATTTTAGAAATATAAAATAACTCATCTACTTGTTTTCTTTTTAAAAATTGTGCTTCGTCTACTAATATACAAGAAAGAGAACAAATAATATTCTCTAGTTTAGATATAATACTATCATTTTCACCAATTAAATAATCAACCTTTCTTTCAAGGCCAATACGAGAAACTATTTTCTCATCACCTTTAGTATCAATACTAGGCTTTAAAAGTACTATATTTTTCCCCTTCTCTTCATAATTATAAGCAGTTTGTAAAAGAATAGTAGATTTTCCTGCATTCATCGCTCCATATCTAAAATGAAATTTAGCCATTATTATCTATCCTTCCTATCAGTAGAACCAAATCCTCCAGTCCTCATCCCCTCTGCATTATCATCATCAACTGTTAAATATTTTTGGAATATCGCTTGTGCCACTGCTTCTCCTTTTTTTATTACTACATCTTCATCTTTTAAATTAATACACTGCACAAAAATATGTCCTTCATTATCAGGATTATTATAATAATCAGAATCAATTACTCCCACATTATGCGGAAAACTAATCCCTTGCTTTTTAGGTCCAGAACTTCTTGGAACAATTAACAAAACCTCATCACTTTGCATATAAGCTTTAAGACCTGTTGGAATTAAAGTTGGTTTCATTCCTTTTTGAAAGCTAGGTAAAACCACTTCCTCTGCCGCTTCTATATCATAAGCAGCAGAATGTTTTGTCTTTCTAACTGGTAGATTAATACCCTTATCTTCATACCCCTTAACTACTTCAAATCCTCTTGTTTTCATAACTAATCTCCTTCTTTCTATCTTAATTTAATTTCTCTTCTAAATACTTTTTCTGTATCTTTATTTTTGGGCATACCACGACTTATAACAGAATCAATAATATAAGAACTAATCACATCATCATAAGTTTCCATTGTATAAACAATAAGAGTATTACCACTAATAGAATCTATTGAAAAATCCATATTTCCATCATAATACAAAGAGCCATCCTCTATATAGAAACAACTTTTATTCTTTGAATCATAGTTAATAACCTTCATTTTTTTATCATCACAACTACTTATTAATAAGAAATTTTTCTTTATACTATCAGTATCTACTTGTTCACCATTTTTAAGTTGTTCTTCTATTTTCTTATAATCTTCTAAAGATACATTATAAGCGATAAAATTCTCAACAGAAGTATCATCATATATCCTCATAAAATCTTTATTAGAATATACATCAGTATATAATTTTATCATATCATATAACGAACAATCTTTTTTCTTACAACTATTATTACATTCAATAATAACTGATTGTTCTTTTACTTTATCATTAACTACTAAATCACTAGAATTCTTTTCCATCATTCTTTCTATTTTTCTATACTTATTAACTTTTTCTTCTTGTTCTTTCCTAAGTAAAGAAACATTTTGTAAAAAATTATCATCACAGTGTAGAAAAGAAATTTTTTTATTTACTATTTTTTTATTTTTCTTGGAAGCATCTTCCCTTGCTTCTACAAAACTATCAAAAACTTTATCTACAGTAGTAGAGTTACTACACCCATAACTATTATAACTAGGTTCTACTCTTGATAAATATCTATGTAAATTATCCTTTTTATAAGGGAAAACAACTTTATATTTGCACTCAATATTACCATACACATTATATTTTTCTTCTTTGCCCACTACATAACATTTAGATACTATATAACATACTATCCCATATTCTCTTTCTAACTCATTAAGACCAGGAACCCAACCAGTCTGTTCTATAATAGGCATAACTGCATACTTTATTGGATAATTATTTTTCATCACGAGCCTCCTCTAATTTATATTTATCACTACCATATAACTTATAAGCTTTTTTATAAGTCTTAACCATTTCATCACTTTTAGATAGTTGGGTATTTAACTCTGTTAAAACGCCAATAACACTATTATCCTGCACTCCATTTAAAACCTCTAAATATTCCTTTTCAGCATAAGGGCCTTCATAATGTCTAGAGCCTATCATACCCACAACATCATTACCTGATGAATATAATTGTAATATTTTACTACTCCTTATAGTTTCTAATATCTTAGGAAAAGCCTCTAAAGTTTTTTCTTCATCTCCTATCAAACAAGCAGGAATCATCCCTATACCATTATTTCCTCTCTTCAAGTATCCTCCAGAAATACCCTCATACTCTCCACTCATAATAAGTGTAAATCCTTCTCTTAATCTTTCTTCCATTACACTACTCCTTCTAATATTTTACTATTGTCTATATATAATACCTTCTTATTCTTTTTTAGACTAAGAGGAACATCAATAATACACTGATTACTACTACCTACATAATATATTTTTTCACTTGCAAGTCTTAATACAAATCTCCCATCCAGTAATACATCTATATTATTTAAAATAGTATCTAAGTTTTTATCATTATCTTTCTGTTCTAACAACTCTTCCCATGTGTAACCCGTATAAAGCCAAATAGTCTTATTAGGAAACTTTTCTCTAATCTCTTTAACTAATTTAGATATTTCACATCTATTACCTAAGAATAAAGGGTCCCCTCCTGATAAAGTGATACCGCTACACCAGTCCTTTTCTAACTCATCAAATATTTCCTTTTTAGCAGCATCATCAAACAAAAGTCCATCATTAGGATCCCAAGTCATAGCATTTTGACATGCATGGCAATGATGAGAACACCCTGATACCCATAAAACTACTCTAAGTCCTTCACCATTTAACATATCCGCTTTCGTTATATTATGATATCTCATCACATAGACTTCCTTTCAGATATCTCTGCCATCTTAGCACTACTAAGCATCGTATCACCATGAACTCTAGAGTAAGAAAGATAACCATTCATTCTATCTATCTTCGTTAAATCACTACTTCCACATTTAGGACATACATCCATATCTAACTCTTCATGACCACAATTATTACAGTAAGCAAGAGAAAGATTAACACCTTCATAAAAGCCTTTATCCATCGCTCTTTCTACATAAGTAATCATCGCTTTAGTATTATAACTCAAGTTATAACGTACATACTGAATACGTCCTCCTTTAAATAATTCCCAAAACCTATCTTCCAAATCTTGTTTCTCGATACCTGTAATATCTTCCCAAACACCACAGTGGAAGCTGTTAGAGACGTATTCTCTTGAACTAACACCAGGAATAACTCCATATTTTTTACGGAATTGTTTTATCTGTAAACCACATAAACTCTCTGCAGGTGTTCCATATATAGCATAAAGAATATTATCTTCATTTTTAAACTCTGTCGTCTTTTTATTAATATATTTCATAACATCAAGGGCAAACTGGCCATCTTCAACAATGCTCTTTCCATTATATAGAACTTGTAACTCATTTAAGGCCGTAATACCAAAAGATGCCGTAGAACTCTTAAGTATAGGTTCAATGGACTCATCTGGCTTTAAATTACCTCCATAAAAGCCCCCTTGACAATATGCCAAAGGATTAGTAGAAGCTTTACGTTTAGCAAGATATCGATAAGTTCTAATATGTATTTTACGTATCATCTCTAAGTAATAATCAAGTACTTCATAAAAGTCTTTCTGCTCTTCTCTTGCCTTAGCAAGGATCATAGGTAAATGTAATGATATTGCCCCTATATTAAATCTACCAACAAAGACGGGTTTATCGTTTTTATCAGCAGGCTCCATTCCACCTTTTTCATACCATGGAGATAAGAAAGCACGACATCCCATCGGACTAACTATTCTTCCATATTTTTTATACATCTCTGGAACATAACCAACTCCAGATAACGATAAATAATCAGGATACATTGTCTTTTCGCTACACTTAATAGCAGTAAGAAAACTATCTCTCAAACATCCTCCCTTACCATGTACTTTCTTATCATATAAAAATACAAGTTTAGGAAATACTGTAGGTCGTTTAAATCCTTTCTTACCTTGACCTTCTCTATGTACATCTAATATAGTCTTAGTAATCATAACAGCAAACTTATCTTTATCTACCCCAAAAGTAAGAGTAACAAAAGGATAATCTCCTCTACTAGATGAAACAGTATTTAATTTATATTCAAGTCCTTGATAACCTTGTTCACACTCACGAATAGTCTTTTTCCAAGCATAATCTTCCGCTTCTTTTGTATACTCTTTTCCCTTAATACTTAAATACTCTTTATAATACATATCATAACTTTTCTTAGCATACTTCTTTAAGACACTATCAATCTCAGGTAAAGTAAATCCTCCATACTGCATAGCCGTTGTATTAATAGTAACATCACCTATTACATTAAAAGCCGTCTGTAAAGTTTTAGGTTCTGTATACCAAATATTACTCATCTCAAAACCATCTTTTAAGACATTACCAATATCAAACAAACAACAATTCATCGTATCAAGCCTTGCACTCATATCATGAATATAAATATACCCATCTTTACAAGCTTCTATTTCTAAAGGTGTTAAGAAAAACTTCTTATATAGTTCTTTATTAAGACTATTATATATTAAACAACGTTGAAAAGTAACTAAAGTACTATCAGTATTAGAACAATCTTTATCACCAACACTAGTAATATACTGTGCTTTCTTATAGACTTTACTTAATATTTGATCTAAATCTTTTTTATAGTCACGATACTCTCTATAACTCTTTGCAACCAAAGGATTAACATCTTCAAGTGCTACTTCTAAAAGACTATGTAACTGTTCTACAGTAGGATTACTTGTCTGTGTACTTAAAAGTTCCACTAATTTATTAATTATCTCTTCCATCGCCTCATCAGTTAAATCTACCATAACTCTCTCGGCACAGGTTTTAACATCTTCCCTAACTTTTTCTAAATCTAATTTTTCTAAGTTTCCATTTCTTTTTACAATCATTATGTCTTTCTTCATCTTACTACCTCTCCTATCCTACAAAAGCTATTCTACTCTAAAAAAGAAAAAACTTATTGTTGCATTTGCAACAATAATAAAATTTTGTTAAAATTAATTTAATGAGGTGATACAAAATGACGAAAACATTAGATGAAACAAGGATTTATAAATTCAAAAAAAATTTGTCAAACTGTGTCAATGTTAAGAGTAAAGTATTTTACAACAAAGAACTAATACTTAGTTACTCTCCTATCAAAAAGAAGATAGGCTTTATTACTAAAGGGAAAGCGAATATCGTAAAGATGGACAAAGAAGGAAACACTACTATTATGAGAGATTTAAAAGAAAATGATATCTTTTCTAATCTATTCTTCCAAGACACAGAAGATGAAATATATATAATCAGTAATGAAGAAACAGAAGTTATTTTTATAGACTATTATAATATTATAAAAAATTGTAAAGGTAATTGTCCTTTTCATAACAGTATAGTTTTAACTTTATTTGATTTATTAATAGAAGATAACAAACAACAAAATGAAAAGATTGAACTATTATCAAAAAGAACAGTAGAAGAAAAGATTATTTTCTTCTTAAAGCAAAGAATGAATAAAAACAATATCTTTAAAGTTACTACATCATACAAAGCCATAGCAGAATATCTCTTTGTAGATAGAGCAAACCTTATGAGAGAATTAAAAAAGATGGAAGAGAAAGGATTAATTGAAAAAAAAGATAAAACTATTAAGATTTTATCTTAAATTTATATTGCAAACAATTAGTAGAAGCTCTCATCATATAACCATAATAACTAGCTTTAACCCTTACTAACTTCTCTTTATCATGCAAATCTAGATATTTAATCTTTCTTTTAATCCTTGTTTTAACCTTATTATTTATTCTAATAATAAGCTTATTATTTCTTAAAATAAATCTATATCCTATAAAAGTAAAACCACTACTTAACTTATATATATTAGTCTTCTTATTAAGTTCTAACTTTTCTTTAATAAGTTCTTTTTCTATAACACTCTTAATATATTTTAATCTCTCTTTATCATAATCAAATATAACCCCATCATCCATATATCTTATATAATATTTACAACCAAGTTTCTCTTTTATTAAATGATCTATTCTATTTAAATAGAAAATAGCAAGTATTTGACTAGTTACATTACCTATAGCAAGTCCTTTATGATAATTATATCTAGGTACTCCTTTAAGTTCATCTTTATGATTAAAAGATAAATCTTTTCTTAGTTCTCTATTTATAATACTATCTATTTCTCTATTAACATAACTCATATTAGAACTATATATAATATCTTTAAGTAAAGATATTATTCTCTTATCCTCATATATCTTATCTAACCTTTCTATTAATACATCATGATCTATATTATAAAAGTATTTCTTAATATCAAACTTAAGGACATATATTTCCCTACATTCTCTTTTTAAGTTATTAATATACTTCTTACAAAGCTTAAAAGCATAACTACTACCCATACCAATTCTCGTTGCAACATTACTATCTATAAGTCTAGGTTCTAAAACAGGTTTTAATATATATTCACTAATCATTTGATTAACTATTTTATCAGTTAAATTCTCACTCATAATAACTCTATATTTAGGATCTTTAATTAAAAAGATATTATACTTCCCATGATGATATTTAAAGTCTTTTAAAGAATTATATATACTAACAAGATTACTTGATAAGAACAAGTTATACTTAAATAATTTTTCTTTATGTTCTGTATTTTTAACAACAAGTCTATAACTATCAAGTATTTTATTATAATCTACTAAAGTATCATAACTAACATAACTCTTTTTCATTCTTTAATACTCCGTAAGCAAGTTTTCTAATAGTAACTACCTCATCTACTAAGCCTTTATATTTCTTAAAACTAATTATTTTATTTAAGTATAAATATTCAAAATAGTAATCAACCATGGATAGACTAACTATAAAGTCCTTCATATATTTTTCTCTAATTCTATTACTATCTCTATTAACAATATATGAATTAAGTAATCTAATAAGATTAAATAACTCTTCTTGCAAGTTCTTCTTTAAAACGGCCTCACTCTTAGGAAAGTTTCTTGAAAATTCTACCACATCACTAACAAGAACTTTAGTATTTTTCATTATTTTAAATGTGTCATTCTTCTCCATAACAACCATACTCCTTAACATAATTCTTACCTTTATTTTTAAGTCTTAAATAATCACTATTATTATCACAGTAATACTCTCTTATCTTAGAACTAATAACTGCAATATTAAAGTGATATTTTTCTTTAAGTACTAACAAATCATCTAACAGATACTTAGAAAGTATTAACTCCTCACAATATTTTATTTTAAAAAGATAAGAGACTATCTTAGCATCAATACCATAAGTTACAAGTTTATCTTTATCTTTAATAAGTAATAGATACTTAGCATATTCTTTTTTATAATAATTATATTTATCTATTGGTTTTCTTTTCTTCATACTAACTCCAAAAAAGAAGTAATATGAAAATATACTACTTCTTAATATTAAATTATTAATATAGGGATAGTCCAAGAACTTTATTCTAAGTCCTAAAACATCTATATTATATATTTAGGACTATCGTCCTGGGAATTAAACTTGTTTCCATTCAAAACTTCCTCTGTTTGCAAGCCTTAGCCGGCAAAACTCGGTGACACTAGATAATTCTAGCCTTAGTAGGAATCTGGACGCACGGCGTTGTTGTTATTCACATTGTTGTTATTCAGATTCTCATTCTCATTCCATACATTAGCATTACCATTATTGAAATCGGCCGGCGAACCAAAAAACCGAAACGTAGCCATCAAAGAAAGGGTAATACCAAAGAAAGAGCGCATCACATACAGTTTAATCCCCAAAAAAGTGCTGGGGCAAATGAGGAGTCATTTGCCCCATTCTACCTAAGAAATTACATATGGACTTGAAGCAGTTCCATCTCCAGACGTAAACCCGTTATCAGTGGTCACATTGATAACTGGACGCACGGCGTAGTCGTTATCCACAATGTAGTAAGACAGATACTCAAGCACATCCCACACACCAGCATTACCATAACCGAAAGCGGCCGGCGTCATACTCCAATAATACATTTCAGAATCTCCAGGATTTAAATAACTATCTGTTGTTACTCCAGGATTTTCTCCTCCCAATACTAATTCATCTGCCGTTATTAGTCCTGCTTTTAATCTATAACTTCCTCCATAACTTTCACTTGTAACAGGGCACTTCAAAGTTGGACTATTTTCTTTTGTATATCCTGTTGCTGATTGCCCCAATCTATCATAACTTGCAAAAACATTCATTCCATCCATACCACTAAATCCATACTCGCTTGCTGGTTTATATCCACTACTATCACTACAGAACCTTCCACCTAATACCTTACTATCATAACTACTACTTCCTAAGGTATTTTTATACCATGTATCTACTTCTTTCTTTATAAAAGAATCCGTTCCATTATCATATGTATATCCTGTGTATTTTGGATCATTAGACTCTAAATTATATGGAATTTTTCCTACTGCAAATGAATTAACTAAATCACTATTATCTGGATTTGCACTTGTACCATTATAGATTAATCTTAAACTTCCATCTCCATTTACTCTTACTATCTTCCAGTACATCTTATCTCCTGCACTTGCAAGTTTTACTCTATTACTTTCACTACATCTACTATTATATTCTTGACAAGACGCTAAACTTTGGAAATATCTACTGCTATAATTATATACATAATAATCACTTGTATATTCTCCAAATTGTACATTGTTATTAGTTACATTTCCTCTATAATAATAACTTGTTCCATCTTCATCTTCAGTACTATATAAGCCATTTGTTACATATTCTGGATTAGTAGATTGACTACCACCACTCATATCAAAATAGCCACCATTACTAGCATAGTTAAACATCTGCGTTTTCTCTTCTTGTACTTCATTATCTTCTAGTATTTCTTGTGTTGTTAATGGCACATACTTATCTCCTGCTTTACCATATACATTTATTTGTACTGTAAATTGTAAATTACCTCCATCTCCTTGAGGATTATATCCTTCATCAACATACATTCTAAGTCTATAATTATTACTTTCACTAGAGTTCATACTACTTGTATATAAACTCATCTCGCCTGTTGGCCTTCCTGTATATGTATTTTCACTACTTTCTTCATTATAAGTTTCTGGTACCATTAAGGCTTCCTCTTTATCACCATTTAACTTAGTTAAATATAACTTTATATTTGAACCATCTATCTTCCTTGCCCCACTATCCGTTATATCTTTTGCACTTATTTCATAGTTAATATTAACATTTCCTGTTATTTCACTACTTATACTAAAATCAAAGTATTCCCCAGGATTTAATCTCACCATTCCTGTTTTATCTGTTGTTGGCAAGGCTCCTGTTAAACTTATCGTATTATCTGTTTCAGTATATGTCATTGTTATTGAACCTGTAGTAATAGTATTTACTTTACTACCTGTTTTACCAAAACTAAAGGCCGCATAACTCACTCCTACTATTGCAATTATCATTACTACTAACACTACTATTATTACTATGTTTTCACGTTTTTTCATTTTTTCTCAACTCCTCTTATTTTTTATAGTCTTTACCAAATTATTATCTTCTATACTATAATTAAATACTAACACATAAAATCCAAAATATCAAATATCTTGACATTATAAAAAGAATAGAACACTCCTCTACTCTATTCTTTTTACACTATGAAAGAAAGTAATATTATTACTTATATTTACTAAACTGCCCCCCCCCAGATAACATATTGTAAACCCAGAGTTTTAGAAAAATGACAAATTAATTTACCCTGTAATTGACGAATTATTTTACCTTGATAAATTAAATTAGCCATATTTCATTACTTCCTTTCTTTATCTTTGTTAACTTAATATTACCATAATTTAAATAATTAATGCAATAACTATTTACCTCTACTATGTAAACTATTAATATCTTCTAACTCATTATGTACTTGTTTTACTACCTTATAATTAATACCATCAGAGCTTTCTAAATAATCAACATAAATATCACTATCTATAAAATTACCCTCTTTATCAAAAGATAATAAATCTATTTGTAACTCATCTTTATAAGGATTAGTAAATCTAAATATATATGGAGTACTTTCTTCTTTCAAAATATCATCAATATTAAAGTAATACTCTCCTATATGAACATTTCTAATATCTCTATCACTATGACCTATCTCATCACTATATAAGTTCTTATTATTATAACCAATAAATAATCTTTTCATATTATCAATACTAGGTAAAACTCCACAACTATTCTTACCACTTAAATGTCTATCAGATATCTCTTGATTACTAAAATTACTACTAAATAAAGGCCCTGCAGTAATATTACCTAAGCTTATCTCTTTAATAGAATTACCATAAAGACTAAAACTAATATCTCCTATATTAGCCATTAAATAACTCTTTAAAAAACTATAAACACCCTTATTTAAATATCTTACATTTTTACAAATTGTACTACTTATAATATAATCCGCTACTACACACTTTTGTTCATCTGTTAAACTATCTTTATTCTCATTAACAAAACCACAAAAAGAGGACACAGAAGCCCTCTCTTCTTTATCTAAAATATTCATATTAGGTAATAATTTATCCATAACTACACGTCCTTTTCTACTTACTAATCATTACTACTACTTAATACGACTTTAGTTGTATGTTCTTTACCATCACGTATATAAGTTATCTCTATTTTATCACCTACAGAATATTTGTAAAGCTCATATCTTAAATATGCAGAATCTTGCACTTCTTCTCCATTAAGTTTCGTAATAATATCTCCTTCTTTAAGGTCAGAGTCCGCTGCACCACTTCCAGATTGAATACCAGCAACTACAACACCACTGTTTACATCATTAGGTATATTATAATTATATCTATAACTATTCTTAGCATCACTAACATTAATCATAGAAACACCAAGTAATGGCCATTCAATCTTTTCTCCTTTTTCTAGAGTCTCTATCTTACTATTAACATACTCTATAGGAATAGCAAATCCCATACCTTCTACTTCTGTTTGTACAAACTTCATAGAAATAACACCTATAACTTCTCCATTAGTATTCATTAAAGGTCCACCACTGTTACCAGGATTAATCGCAGCATCTGTTTGTAATACTTTCATAACCCAGTCACTTCCACTAGTATTACTATCAGTACTAACACTAACTAATCTATCTTTACCTGCTAAATGTCCCGTAGAAACACTACCTCTATATTCATAACCTAAAGGACTACCTATAGTAAATACTAAATCACCTAACTTAGCATTTTCACTATTACCAAGTTGTAAAGCTTTTATACCATCATATTTTTTTATCTTAATAATAGCAATATCAACATAAGAGTCTCCTCCTAATACTTCACCATCTATCTCTTCATCATTTGAAGTAATTAAAGTAATTTTATCAGCATTATCTACAACATGTTGATTAGTCATAACATAAGCATTATCGCCATCTATCTTATAAACAAAACCTGTACCAGTAGAAGCTACTTCATTATTTTGATAATTTCTAATCATCAAAACCCCATCATAGACTTTCTCTACCGCTTCACTAATACCAGACTCATCTACAACTACTTTAGTACAATCAGCAGAACTACAAGTTAGTCCACTATTTGTAGAAGAACTACTATTATTACCAACTAAATCTTCTCCTCCTATAATTACAAAGGTTAAAACCCCACCTATAACAAAAGATACAATTATAAGTACCGCTTCTTTAATTCTCTCTGAACTCATCTACATCTCTCCTCTCAATATTAGCAAGTTCCATATAATTACTAGGAAACCCCATTCTATCTAATATTTTATCTATTTTAATACTATGCAAATTATACTCAAGATTCTCAATTCTCTTTTCAAGCTCTAAACACATATCTTTAAACTCATTATAACTTAACATTCTCTTCATTATAATAAGAAGTGCAAATAAATCATTAGTACCGTTTTTATATTCACCTTCTTCATCTTTTTCTAACCCAAGTAACTCATGAAACCTTGTCCCTTTAATCTTCTTTTGGGTTCTATTTTCATAAAGAATATCTTCATGAGCACATAAATTACGATAATTAGAAAGTATTGGTAAATAATTACTAAACTCATCAAGTGGTATATTATATATCTTACAAATATTTACTTGGTCATCATATTTCATTATTGAAAATAATTCTCCCACTATTCCAAAAGATAAAACTTTAACTAAAATCCAAAGAGGCACATACCCATAATTAGACATATAATGAGCAGTCGCTGTATGTTGAGCCCCATTAATTCTAATCTGTCTTTTCATCTTTTTAATCAAATCATTTACCTGCTTCTGCCTACTCTTATCACTAGTAAAGTTCTTTGCCCGTAAATAATATTTCTCTTTATATCCATATTTCTTAGATAATTGATAAGAAAATATAGACTTCAAATTATTTTCAATAACAAGCAAGTATTTAAAGAATACATTTCTAATCGCTCTATCAAAGAGAAACAGACTATACATCTCTTCAAAAGTAACCCCTTCTAAGAAATGTTTATCAACATTACTTCTCATAAAAGGATATCTATAACCTGATATAAAGAAATAATTTTCTCTTAAAAGTATTTTCTTAGTATATTCTTCATCATTAATAGTCATACCTTTATATTTAAGTATTTCTATTTGTTCTTCTAGATTCTTAAACTGCTTATCTATCATCTTCTTCCTCACCTAGAATAGATTATATCACAGTTTTTGTGGAAAAAATATGATATTTTTATGAAAAATTATGTTATACTTTAAAAAGATAGAAAGGACTGATTTAGACTATGCCTGCAACTGTTACCCATGCTTATTTTGCAAATGACCTATATGATATACTTCCCATTGGTCTAAAGAAGTTATTAATGGATGAAAAAAAGAGATTAAGAATGTTTTCACAAAGTACAGATTCTTTTATTTTTTATAATCTGTTAAAGAAGAAAGATAAACATATAAGAGATTTCCAAGGATACTTTCATACAAATAAAAGCGGGGAGTTTTTTATTAATTTAGTTAATTATATAAAGTATAATAATTATTATCAAAATAGTGAAATAATGGCTTTTCTCTATGGCTTTATCGCTCACTACTCCCTAGATACCAAACTTCACCCCTTTATAATTTATAAAACAGGTATAGTAAATGAAGAAGACCCTAATACTTACAAATATAGAAATAAACATGAATATATGGAAAACTTTCTAGATAATTACATGATTAAACAAAAGGAATTTATAACACCATATAGTTTTAAGTTCTATGATTTTACTTTTGACCTAAAACCCTTCTCAAAAGAATTAATAGAAGTAATAGATTATGCTTTTAAAGAGACTTTTAACTTTAAAGATTTTTCTAAGTACTACTATAAATCTTTAAAAGATATGTACAAAGCTTTAAAGTATTTAAGATATGATAAATATGGAATAAAGATGTTTTGTTATAAAACTGTTGATAAATTTACTAGTGATAAGACTTTTAAATTCCAAGCGATATCTTATCATACTCCCCTAAAAGATGACCATAACTATTTAAATTTAAATCATAGTACCTGGATTCATCCTTGTCTAAAAAGAGAAAAACACAATGAATCTTTTATTGAATTATATTCTATTGCTTTAAAGGATGCTAAAAAGATAATAACTGATGTTAATAGTTATTTAAAGGGGACTAAAAAGATTAATTTAAAAACTGTTTTTAAGAATTATTCTTATTTAACAGGAAAAAACTGTAATAATAAAAATGAATTAAAATATTTTGAATAAAATTTACTCTAACATATCACTATATAAATAGGTGATAATATGTTAGAAAGTTATAAGATTGCAAGAAGTAACAATGAAGAAGTATTATATTTATATTTAAATGTTAATTATGAATTTGGTGAAGATTTAGAAGAAGATGATTTAGAAAAGAAAGCTAGAAGTTATTTAGTTACTCATGATATTAAGTTTAATGGTAACAAGATTGTCTTTATTGTAAATGGTATTAGTACTAAGATGATTACTATTAACAACAAGACTTATTTAAATAATTATTTAATAACCCTTAATACTGAAGAAAAAATAACTTTAAAAGAATTATTATTAAGTCTTTTATTTAGTAATATAAATATCTCTTTAAGAGAAGAGACTCTAAAAGCTTTAACAGTTCTATATAGAGATGAAGTAATTTATAATTTAGATAATGATACACTTGATTTAAGAAAATTATCTTTATCTTACCATAACTATAATTATTACAAAGTTACTTATCCTGAAACATACAAAATAAAAAATGATTTATTTAACAAAGTAATAGATGACACTAATGGAGAGTATTTAATTAATGATAATAAACCTATTAGATGTTTTACTCATTTAGTAAGTAATGGTTATACTGAAGAAGATAAAAGTATTCCTTACACTGTAAAAAAAGAAAGCCTTTGGGACTTAGCCTATCCTAATTATTTACAAAGAAAAAATTATAGTATTAAAGAGTTTAAAGAAAGATTAAATCTAAAAAGTGATAATCTTACTATAAAAATTACTAGTATAAGCAACTCTAATAGAATAAAAGAATTAGACTTAGGTGAAAGAAAAATAGATGCTAGAAGCCTAGCGGTATATTTAGACCTACCATCAACAGATATTACTATAATTATTAAGAAAGATTATCTTACTTTTATAACAAGAGGAATAGGTAGTGGCCTAGGTCTAAGTATTATAGGAGCAGATAACCTAGCCGAATTAGGTTATAACTATAAACAGATATTAAATTATTACTTTAAAGATGTATCATTAGTTGTGAAAAAATAAATTTGCATAAATGTAATACTTATGATATGATGTATATGTAAGAAAAATTTTCATACAATATTAAAAGGAACACTTAATATTCCCATGTTGAGTGGACCTCCAAATTTTTATATTATGGATTAGCCCCTAATTCAACAGTTGTGAGTTAGGTGGCTTTTATTTATATTGCTAAAAATAATAACTTTATAAGTAAAAGGATAATATAGTATCAAATTAATCTCTATAAAGTAAAAAAAATATAATAAATAAGTTACAATATTTCATAAATATATTAATAAGCATAAAAAGAGAGGAACAATTAGAAATATCCCTCTAAAAACATTTTTTATACTACAGTCATTACAAATAAAGTATCACTTTTCACAGTTAATGAGTCTTAATATAAATTTATTAATTTATTTTGATACTTCCTCTCTTTTTCTAATTCTTTTAAAGACTTTTTAGGCGTTGGTAAACATTCTGGCATTGTACCACCATTTTTAGCAATAACTTCTCTAATATTTTTCCCAATATTATAATGAGTCTCATTTGCATTTCCTTCTCCTTGAATATTATCTTTTCTTAATCTTGCTTCAGTTTGCGAAATACGAAAAAGATTAGTAGCTAATTCTTCACTACCCATATTGTCTAATATGTCTTCTCTATATCTTAATCCTTTTCTTTTAGCAATATCATCTGCAGTTTCTCCATTATATAATCCTTTATATCCAGCATTATGAAATTTATCAAAGTTCTTAACTCCTGCTTTTTTAGCAGCTTGATTTAAAGAATAGTTTCCTTTTTTAGTTAAATTCCTTTGATAAAATCTTTTCTCATCTTCCGTTAACATAGAATATTCTATCTCTGTTAACTCTTGACGTCTTGTTTGAAGTGCAAAATAAGTTTGACCTAAAGCGACAACTTCTTTTCTAGGATCTGCATTTTGTACTATTAAATAACAAGCATATCTAGATAACTTATAATCTAATAAATTTTTAACTCCTCCATTAGGCATTTTTGATGTTTTTCCCACCTGGGAAAAATGTTCAAAAACCTTATAATTACTATTCTCACATGCTTTTTTAGCATTGTTTATTACATTACAAAACTTATCCCATCTTTTATATTCCAATACATTTTGCAATTCTCTCGCTAACCAATATTCATTACCATATTCATCAATATGTTTAATGTCTTCAAATACTGTCTCATTATATTTTTTAATTTCCATCATCCATTACCTCCCTCTGTTTTTATTTTAATGTATCAAAGATGGCTGTTTAATATTTCTACACCCATAGTATCATATTATTTTTTCTAACACAAGAAAAAATGTATAAAAAAAGTTACGAAATTTCGTAATCTTTTTATATATAAGGAAATTGCGTTTTTAATGAATGAAATCGAAAAAATGTATTGACAAACATATCTTCTAGATAGTACACTTTAGTTACTAAAGGGAGGTTCACATTATGGAGATATATAAAGCATATAAATTTAGGTTATATCCAACAGAAAAACAAAAGATATTTATTAATAAAACTTTAGGATGTAAAAGATTCGTATATAATTATTATCTTAATTATTTAAAAGATAATACTAGTATAAATAGATTTGATTTACATAAAGATTTACCTAAATTAAAAGAAAAAAATGAATTTTTAAAAGAAGTAGATTCAACTGTATTATGTTCTGCTGTAGATGATTTAAGTAAAGCTTTTAATGATTATTATGATAAAAGAAAAGGTTATCCTAAATTTAAGAGTAAATTTAGTAGACAGTCTTATAGAACTAGTTGTATAAGAGGTACATATAAAGAAAAAAAGTATAGTAATATAGAAGTAGATTTATTAACTAGAAATATAAAATTACCAAAATTAGGTAAAGTCGAAATAAGAGGATATAGAAATAAAGATAAAATAGAAGGAAAGATATTAAATGCAACTATAACAAAAGAATCTACAGGTAAATACTATGTAAGTGTAGTTGTAGAAGAAGATATCTTAATAGAGAAAGTAACACCTAATAATATAGTAGGAATAGACTTAGGTATTAAGGATTTAGTTATAACAAGTGATGGTATTAAATATAGTAATGAGAAAGTATTGATGAAATTTGAAAAGAGATTAAAAAGATTACAAAAAGAATTATCCAGAAGAGAAAAAGGTAGTAAAAACTATTTAAAGACAAAAGAAAAAATAGCAAGAATCCATGCTAAGATAAAGAATTATAGAAAACATTATTTAAACTCTATTGCTAATGAAATAGTAGATGAACATGATATTATAGTAACTGAAGATTTAAAAGTAAAAGATATGTTTAAAGATAAGAAAAAAGCATTTAATAAAAGTCTATCAGATGCTGCTTTTAGTACACTACGTTCTTTAATAGAGTGGAAATGTAAGATAAAAGGTAAGATATATTATAAGATAAATACCTATTATCCAAGTAGTCAGATATGTAGTTATTGTGGATATAAGAATAGTAAGTTAAATGATTTAAGTATAAGAGAATATGATTGTCCAAAATGTGGAATACATAATGATAGAGATATAAATGCTAGTTTAAATATATTATTTGAAGGGTTAAAGTTACACTATAATTTAGTTAGTTTAGTATAGATAATGTTTTAGATAGAAAAAAACGATTTAATATAAAAATAAATTAGTACGGTGGCGACCATCGGAATTTAAGCCTATGGAGAATAGAGGTTACTCTATCTATGAAATAGGAATCCTTGGAGGCAACGACAAGGGCGAAATAAAATTTATTTTATTTCTTATGTTCT
>DVHC01000003.1 GCA_018712385.1 Candidatus Onthousia excrementipullorum
CAACAAAAACTGTAAAATAATCACTGAAAATACGAAAAAAAGAAATTGATATAAAATCAATTTCTCATATGTAAAATTTTTATTGAAAATTAATTTTTTTTAATGTAAAATTTTCTCTGAAAAATCACAACAGAAAGTGATATTTAATCATTTTCTTTTTACTTTTTTTTACTTATCAGTTATAATATTTAAAGAAAAGAGAGTGATAAAATGTTTGAAAGCTTAGGAGATAGATTACAAAATGCTCTACATAAGATAAAAGGTTATGGTAAGATAACTGAAGATAATATCGGCGATATGATGAAAGAAATAAGGCTAGCTTTGCTAGAAGCCGATGTTAATTATAAAGTAGTTAAAGAGTTTGTTAATAATGTTAAAGAAAAAGCTTTAGGAGAAGAAGTTAGAACTAGTATTAAACCAGGAGATTTATTTGTTAAGATAGTTAAAGATGAATTAACTGAATTACTAGGAGGAGACTCTGCACCTTTAAACCTTAATGGTAATCCTGCCATACTTATGTTAGTAGGACTTCAAGGTAGTGGTAAAACTACAACTATCGGAAAACTTGCCAATTACCTTCGTAAGAAAAAAGGTAAGAAACCTTTAATGGTCGCTTGTGATGTATATAGACCTGCTGCCATTGACCAGTTAAAACAACTAGGAAAAGAACTTAATATTGAAGTTTATAGTGAAGGTAAAGGTAATCCTGTAGAAATAAGTAAGAATGCTATTAACTATGCTAAAGAAAATGGTTATGACTATGTCCTAATCGATACTGCAGGACGTCTTCAAATAGATGAAGCTTTAATGGACGAGTTAGAAAATATTACTGCAGCAGTGCCTCCACAAGAAACATTACTTGTAATAGATGCAATGATGGGTCAAGATGCTATTAATGTTATAACAGGCTTTAATGATAAATTAAAACTAACAGGAGTAATATTAACCAAATTAGATGGTGATACTAAAGGTGGAGTTGCTCTATCCGTAAGACATTTAACTAATGTACCTATAAAATTCATTGGTACAAGTGAAAAACTAGATGGACTAGACTCATTTGACCCAGAACGAATGGCAGGACGTATTCTTGGAATGGGAGATATCGTCTCTTTAGTTGAACAAGCAGAAGCTGCTATTGATGAAAAAGAAGCTGAAAAGACTGCTAAGAGAATGCAGCAAGGTAAGTTTGATTTAGAAGACTTCTTATCAACACTAAAACAAATAAAAAAACTAGGACCACTTGAAAACATCTTAAAATTAATACCAGGTGCTAAAAAGATGGGACTAACTAATGTAAATATTCCCCCTAAACAAATGGCTCATATCGAAGCGATAATTCTTTCTATGACTAAAGAAGAAAGAAGAAATCCATCTATTATTAAAGCATCACGTAAAACCAGAATTGCTAAAGGTTGCGGATTATCAGTATCAGAAGTAAATAAACTATTAACCCAGTTTGAAAACATGAAAAAAATGATGAAACAAATGAAAAATGGTAACTTTAAAATGCCATTTTAGGCAAATAATTTATACACAAATTTCCTAAGTGAATATCTTAATACTAGAGGAGGAAAGTGTATGTTATTTAATAATCAAGCTATCGATATGAATTCTACTATCGATGGTAATAATAATGTCGTTGACCAAGATATGAATATTGATATCAATATGAACAATAATAGTATGGGAATGGGCCAAAATAATATGGAAATGATGGATAGCCAATCTCCAATCATTGAACCAGTACAAGAGCGTCAAATAAATAGAACTTTCGTTCATCAAGTACCTCACGTATGTCCAATCCATACAAGAATAGTTAATCATCACATTTTCAAACATACTTATTGTCCTAGATATACTTGCTGTGAAGAAAATGTTTGTTGCAATATCGACCAAGGTTCATGTTGTAACTTTCGTTAAAAGCCAAGATAACCATCTTGGTTTTTACATGACTAAATTTAAAATTATCAATTGATAATTTTAATATCTTATGTTATTATAATTATAGGTGATGAATATTGGATGTTACAGCAATAATATATTTATTACATAAGTCAGTCTCTAACAAAGATTATGATTTTGTTCCTACTGCTAAAAATAGAAACTCTAGAAGAAAATATGGACTAACTTTGTATGATATTGAAGATTTTTTAAAATCTATTACTGAGGAAGATTTAGTAAGTGGACCAGAGATAGATAGAGATATGCCTAGTGAAAAAGTATATATTTTTATGAAAGAAATAATTACAGGAGTAACTTTCTATGTTAAAATAAAAAAAGATAGTAAAGTTACTTATGATAGGATAAAAATATTATCTTGTCATGAAGCTGAGTATTAATTAGGAGGGATTACCATGAAAAATAATAACTTAAGAGTTAGAAAAGTCAAAGTGCAAGTTAAAGACAAAATTATTTCTTATGATGAGTATTATTTAGTAGATGAACTTGGTGAAGAAATATTTAATAGAGAGATAGAAATAGAAAATGATAATAGATTATATAATACTTATAAAAAACAAAAAAACTTATTAACAAGCACAGAAATAAAAGAAATAAGAAAAAAATACGGATTAACACAAAAAGAATATGCTTTTATTATAGGAGTGGGCGAAATAACTATTCATCGTTTTGAAAAAGGAGCGATTCAAACAGAAGCAGTTGATTCTATAATGAGATTATCAAATAACCCTAATAATATGTATTTTCTACTTTTGAAAAACAAAAATAACATAACTGACTCATTATATAAATCAACTTTAAATAAAGTACAAGAATTAATTACATTAAAGAGACATGAACTTATAGATATAAATGCATTTGATAAAAAACTATTATCTTTTAAAGAAGAGAATGCAATTGATGTAGCAGAAAATATTATAAAAATATATAACGAAAAAGTTGATAAATTAGTAAAAGAATATAATATTGTTCCTGAATATATAACCAATTTAAAATTACAAAAATTATTATATTATGTTCAAGCTATTAGTTTACAAGTCTTTGAAAAACTAGCTTTTAAAGAAAAAATAATGGCATGGTCATATGGGCCGGTTGTGAATGAAGTATATCAAAAATACAAAGAAAATCATAGCAATGAAATTAAAATTGACGGAAAAGTTAAAAAAATATCAAGTGGTTTAGAGAAAGTAATTAATGAAGTTATCGATAGTTACGGAAGTATGGAGGCAAACAAGTTAATTGATTTTACCCATGAGGAAGAACCATGGAAAAATACAGAAATAAATAAAGAAATTAAAACAGATATAATAAAAAAATACTTTAATAAAGTTTATGAAGTTTAAATATTAATAATATATTCTTATTTACATGTTAAAAAAGTTACAGTTCAGATAGAACATGACAAAAATTAGGTAGAACTATCAAGTTCTATCTATTTTTATACCCGAACTGTTTTATTACTAAAAACCTCTTTTAAAGAAGAATTTAATGATTTTTTATTTTTAGAACATGTAGATGCAAAACTTCTTATAACTACAAAGTTATTCGCTCCTTCAATACTTCTAAACTTACCAATCTTTTGTCTAATCTTTGCAAATCTTAAATCTGCTTCCGCTCTGTTATTAGAAAATGGAACATAAAACTTCTTCAAAAATAGTAAATGATTATCTACATATTTTTCTAAACGATTTAGTAATCTTCTCTCATCTTTTTTATAAGAATTTGTTTTTAAATCTTTTTTATATTCAAGATTACCTTCTTTTAAGATTTCTAAATATCTATTTTTAAAGCTTTCATATTCTGTATCAGAAATTCTTTCTATACCAGATGCTATTAATTCTTCTTTTCTATTCTTCATTTCTATTAACAATGAAGAAAGTTTCTTAGCCCATTTATGTTCAGTAAAATCTGTAACTCCTTTTAAATATCTTAAAGCATGAACATTACATTCTGCATTTCCACTTCCATAATTGTAATACATGATAAAGTGGTCATGGACTAATATACCATTAAATTGCTTTAAAAGTCCAAAGTCCTTTATCGCTTTTTCACCTCTTTTTTTACTAACATATTGTAAAGTATACTTATCATTTGAAATATTATGTATGTAATACTGTTCTCCATTAATTTTGATTGGAGTTTCATCAACATGTAAAACGAGACTATTTAATAATTCTTTTTTGATTTTTTCATATTCTGTATTAGATAGTACATCTGATAGTCCATGAATCCAACTGTATATAGAACCTTTTGATGGAATTAATTTATTATCAGTAAATTCACCAAGTAGTGATTTTATTGCATCTAAAGAAGAACCTTTCATATACATTAAGGCACTTATTGATTTTATATTATTTCCATATATTACCGGACTAGAAGTAATGTTTTGAGGAGTAGTTGGATAGTAAACATGTTTTATTAAGACTTTTTCTACTTTAATATCTATTTCATAAGTTACAATTGGTGTATTATTTTCTGTTAATTTATTTTTATTTTCTTCTACTATTATTATTCTATCAATTTCTTTATTTTCTATCATTTTATCTATTTTTTCTTTAGTTAAGGTTTCTCCTTTATGACCAACTTGACCACCTTGTTTTTTACCTGATTTCTCGCGGTTATTGGTAATTACTTTTTTATATCCATTAGTAGAAGAAGGCTTACTAGAGTTAGAACTATCTTTATCATTATTATTTTTTAATCTTTCAATTTCAAGTAATAATTTTTGATTTTTTTTATTTACCTTTTCTAGTTCTTTTGTAAGTTTCTTATTATTCTCATTTAATTCAGATATTATTAATGACATATTAAAGATAGTACTATTTGCTTTATCTAACTTTTTATTTAATTCTTCAAATTGTTTATAAAAATCATTTACATATCCTTTTGTTGTCATATCAAATACCTACCTTTGTTTTAATTATAAATAAATTGTGTTTTAATTAACAGTCTATTATTTTCTTTTATCTTCTAGTAAAATAGTAATAAAAAAGATAGATTTGACTTTTATTTAGTCTTTTCTATCTGAACTGTAACTTAAAAAATGTCTAATTATGTCATATTACTTGTAAAATATTCTTTATAATTATAAGATAATAATAAGGAGTGTGATACAAGTGAATTATCCATCTATTGATAAATTACTTAATATTGTAAGTTCTAAGTATGAATTAGTTCATATCGCTGCAAGACGTAGTAAAGAAATGACTAAAGATGAACACTATCAACTAGCCTTAAACCAATATAAATGTGAAAAAAATATTGGTAGAGCCTTAGAAGAGATATTAGAGGGAAAATTAAAAGTAGTTGAAAAAGAAAACTAATAAGAAACACATATCACAGTTTGGTATGTGTTTTATTATTTAAATTAACTATTTAATGTGATAGAATGACTTTAGAGGGGGAATTAATAATGCTAAATGATTTATGCTTTGAAATAATAGAAACCTGTCCTAATAATTGTTTATTTTGTTCTTCTTGTTCATCTATCAATAAAAAAAGAATGATAGATTATAAAAAGTTTAAAGAAGTAATAGATTATTTTATTAGTATAGGCGGAATAAAAGAAATATCTATATCTGGAGGAGAACCTCTATTACATTCTGAACTATTAAGAATGATTAGATATTGTAAACTAAATAATATTAAAACAGTCTTATTCACTAGTGGTATAAAACTAAGAACTAAAATGACAGAAGAAGATAAAGAAATATTAGAGTTCAATCTAAGAAAACAGTATAAGTCATATTTATCTGAAGGTATGTCTAAAGAAGAGTTTGATATATTGATTGAAAAGCAAATGAAGATTTACTTATGGTATAATGAAAAAACTTTTGATTCTCTATCATCATTTGACTGTAAACTATTAAAAGAAAGTGGACTTGATAAAATTGTTTTTGACTTTGAAGCTTGGAACAAAGATGTATATGATAAAATTATGGGAACTAAAGATTTATTTGATTTAGTAACATTATCAATGATAAAATCAAAAAGTGCTGGACTTAATACCAATGCTCATTTCATTCCTACAAAAATTAATTACAAAGAACTCGCTGATATTATTGAAATGCTTAATGTTGCAGAATTTGATGAGTTAAGTATTCTTAATTTTGTTCCCCAAGGAAGAGGTAAAACAAATGAAGATTTACTATCTTTAACAGAAGAAGAATTTAGAGAGTTTCTTGAAATCTATGAAAAATGTAAAAATGAATTTAAAGGAGATTTAAGAGTAGGTATCCATTTACAAGAAGAAGATACTCATAAGTGCACAGCTGGACTTTCTAAACTTGTTATTAAATATGATGGTACAGTTTTACCATGTGCAGCCTTTAAAGAATATGATTTAAAAACACTTAATAGTATGGGAATAAAAACACCTAATATCTATACTAATTTAGAAGAAGTAGAAATACATAATGGTACTAGAAAGAAGCCTTTATGTAAACAGTTATATCATTTTAATAAAGTAATTAAATAAGGAGAAATATATGAAAATAGAAAAGTTTAAGAAAAGACCTAATGGATTATATACAATTTATTTAGATAATTTTAATAGTTATGACTTCTATGAAGAGATAATATTAAAGTATGAGTTACTAATAACTAAGACTATAGAAGAAGATGAACTTAATAAGATAATTAAAGATAATAAAAACTATGAAAGTTATTATGAGGCCCTAAAGACTTTAAAAAGAACTATTAAAACTAAAGAAGAGATAAGAAAGCTCTTAACTGAAAAAAAATATAGTAAAGAAAGTATATCCTTTGCTATCAACACTTTAGAAAAACAAGGTTATATTAATGATAAGAACTATGCTAAAAGTTATGTTCATAATGCTATTATAACTACTAATAAAGGCCCTAAAAAAATAGAACAGGAATTAATTAAAAAAGGAGTAACTTCTCTTGATTATAATGAAGCCCTAGATGAGTTTACGACCATCTTAGAAAAAGAAAAAATAGAGAAGTTAATCTCTAAGAAAATAAAATCTAATCATAATAAGAGTGCTAAAGTCTTAAAACAAAAACTAGGGCTAGATTTAATCAATAATGGTTTTCACCAAGATATAATAAAAGAAGTGTTAAACTCTACTGCTATAGAAGAAAATAGTGATATTGCAAAAAAAGAATATCAAAAGTATTATAATAAATTAAGTAAAAAATACTCTGGTAAGGAACTAGAGTATAAATTAAAACAAAAGATGTATAGCTTAGGTTTTAAGATGCCAAAAGAATAGAGATAACTTTAATTGCTATCTCTTTTATTAATTAGGCTATCTTCTTAGATTTTTATGCCCTTTATATTTATTTCTTGTATCTATTATATAGTTTTTACTATCTTCTATAACTTTTCTACCAATTACTAGCAAATCATCTTTTTCAATTCCATAAGCTTTAAGCATAGTTACGAATAAAGGAGCAGACCAAGCCTCGCTTTCATCTTCCTTAACAATCGCTCTTTCAAATTCATAAGGTGTATTTATAGTTCTTTGCATAGAAGAATACTTTACTAATAGACTAAGCTCTCTTATTTGCAAAATATCAAATAAATCATTAGTATTAGCTTTTCCATTTTCTTTAAGGTAATTATGCAATATAGTAGTTGCTTTTATTATATGGTCATTACCTTCAATACCATATTCATGATTTACCATTCTAACAAAAGCTTTTGCCCCTGTTATCATTCTTGTACATTTAGTCCATGCATAAAGAAGTTCTAAAGAATCATTACCTTCAATTTCCTCTTCAACTATTTTATTACGTAATTTCTTTTTTGTTTTATCATCACATGGCTTTTGAAGCTTAATGACTTGTTCTTCTATTCCATTTTTTATAATATCTCTCCAAATAAAGAAATCCTCTGTTGTTTTAATATATGGAAATTCTTTAAAATCTTTTTCTACTTGCTCATAAATAGGAATTAATCTTTGCTTAGTTTCTTCAGTTATATCTTTTCTCATAATATCATCCCTTTCTTTTCTTGTGTCGCATATTATACTACAAAAACTTTATTTTGTCAAAAAAGAGAAGTAACATAAACAGTACTTCTCTTAAATATTTAATTTTCTATTTCTAACTAGCAGTTGAACTATTATTAACACTATCTAATAGTTGTTGCATTAAATCATCATAATCTTTCTTTAGACTATCATCATTAAACTTAATACCTGCTTCTTCTCTAATAGCAATCAAAGCATTATATCTTAAAGATGCATCTTCATTAAGCTTATCATCAGCAAGTGTTTTTATAATATCATCTTTAACTTTCTTTAATTTAGGTTTACTTTTCTGATCAACTTTAAGAATTATATGGTAACCAAAACTAGACTTAACAGGCTCTTCTGTATATTTACCTTTTTCAAGGTCAATTGAGGCATTTAAGAAAGCTTCATCCATATTATCATCTCTATTGAAGTAATCAATTAAGCCACCATCACTAGCACTACCAGTATCATCAGAATACTTTTTAGCAAGTTCTTCAAAGTCTGCTCCATCATCTAATTGTTTAATTAAGTCTTCTGCTTTCTTCTTAGCTTTATCTTCAGCTTCTTGTTTTTCTTCAGTAGACATATCATCATTAGTATCAGGTTTAATTAAGATATGTCTAACTTTAATATCACCGATAACTTCATCATCATAGTATTTTTGGATCTCATCATCAGTAACACTATTCTTTACATAGTCTTCAATCGCTAAATTCCTCTTATATTCAAGTGATAACATATCTCTTAACTCATCTTCATCTTCAACACCTAAATATTGCTTAATAGCAGCTTGAAAAGCCTCATCATCATTATTATACTGACTCTTCATCTGTTCAATCTGAGAATTAATTGTTTCTTTTTCAGTATCATCAGTTTTATACTTCTCATCAAATAATTGATGATCTATCATATCAACTAAAACACTAATACCATATTTATCCCTTAATTCTTCATATAGAGCATCTGCTGTAATCTTTCCTTCATCAGTTTTAACTACTGTATTGTTATCTTTAAGTTCAGCCTTATTTCCACAACCAGTAACTAAAAGACAAATTGCAAGAAGAGAAGCAGTTGCTTTAACTATTTTTTTCATTTAATTTCCTCCTTATCAGTTCATTAAATATCATAGCATTAACTTAACTAACTTGCAAATAAATAAGGTAAATTTATCACACTTTTTTATTAATTACCATAAAATAATGTGAACACTAGAAAAAAAGGAGGATTAAGTTATGGGTAATTGTAATTCAAACAGTGCTATTATTTTAGTATTATTTATCTTACTAGTTATAATTATAGGTGCCTATATCTAAGATATAATAAGGAGGTGTAAAAATGTCTTGTTCAAATAATCAAACAGTAACTACAAGCTGCTGTACATCTAGACCAAGAAATAGTTTTGTAATCATAATTGTATTATACATCTTACTAGCTATTATCTTAGGTTCTTGTATGACATATTAATTAAGAAGCTCTTTATTAGAGTTTCTTTTTGTATGATATAAAGATATTTGTACATAATAACAAAGAGGTGAACTTTAATGACTTCAAAAAAGAATTTATATTATTATTTAAATAACTTTATTTTGTTCTCTTTTTTTGGTTTTCTCTTTGAAAATATCATGCATTTAATAACTACAGGATCCTTAACTAACAATCCTTTTTATGGACCTTGGATGCCCATATATGGCTTTGGAGTAATTATCATGATTTTTTTTACTAGGTTAGTATTTAATAGAGTAAAGTTAAATAGACCTTTAAAAATTATTATTCTTTTCTTAGCAGTTACAATTATCTTAACGATATTAGAACTAGCAGGAGGATACTTAACAGAATTTATTTTCCATAAAAGTTTTTGGGATTATACTGATTTAAAATTTAACTTTGGTAAATATATCGCTTTAGAAGTAAGTTTAGGTTGGGGCATCGCTTGCCTCATATTCTTATATGTATTAAAACCTCTAACAGATAAATTTATCGAAAAAATCCCTAAATTTATATCTATCATTCTTTTAATATTAATAATAATAGATTTTATCTTTAGTTTCTTCTTAAAATAGAATATAACCGCAAAAATGTAAAAAATAAAAAGTTTTGCGACTCTAGCCGTAAAACTTTTAACTATGAGTAAAGAAAAATCTCTACTCAGTTTTTAATTTATCATATACATCTTTAATATCACTAACTTCGCTACTATCATAAGTACATTTAAAACTATCACTATTATATCTTGGTATTAAATGAATATGATAGTGTTTAACATCTTGACCATAATCATTATTTTGACAAATAGTTAAACCATCAATATTAAGTTTTTCTTTTAAGATAGGATAAATCTTTGTCTTAATAGTATCAATCATATAAGTAATAACTTCATTAGGTGTACTAAATAAATTTTCATAATGTTCTTTAGGAATAACTAAAGTATGACCATCACTATTAGGATTAACATCTAAGAAAGCAAGAACTTTATCATCTTCATATACTTTATAAGATGGAATATCTCCCTTAATTATTTTACAAAATAAACAATCATTCATTAAAATCTCCTCCTTCAACTATCTTTATTATACCATTATTATCAAAAGTAACACTATAATTATTTGTATTTAAGCCATTACTTAAGGCAATACTATTAAAACTATTAATTAAATTGTTAAGATAAACATCATCTAAACTATCAACTTTAACATAATAACTAACAGAGTAATATCCTGTATTATAAATATTACCTTCTAAGATATCTATCGCTTCAGCTTTGCTATACTTATCTAAATCTTTAAACTCTATCTTAATGTTTTGAAAGTTAGTATTTTTAAAAATCTCTTTATACTTATCTAAAACCTCTTTACTAGCATTCCTCAACACTTCTTTACCTTTTACATAATTCTCTTTATAATTATCAGTTATCTTATTATTTATAGAAGTAATAGCAAAATTTAACTCTTCATAATCTTTATTATAATAAGTAATACTATAACTATTATCATCTTTACTATATTTTAAGTCTCCACGAGATACATCTAGACCCTTATAGTTTTCTTCATAATAAGTATTAATATCTTCTTCTACAGTCTTAGACTTTATACTAGGGACTTTTTCTCTAACAATAATAAAACCAAAAAAGATAATTATGATACCAAAAAGCATCGCTTGTCCTAACATTAAACTATTCATTTTTCTTTTACTCATATGCCTCACTATCCATTCATTTATTATTTTACCAAAACCTTTAAATATAAGCAATTATGTGTTATACTAAGCATGTCTTTTAACATAAATATTGACAATTTAATAATATATTTTATCATACAATTAGAAAGGGTGATAATATGTTTAAAATAGATAAGTTGAGTGTATTAATAAAAGATACTGATAGAAAGATTTTAAAAGACTTTTCTCTTACCATAAATGAGGGAGAAATCCATGCTATTATGGGACCTAATGGCGTAGGTAAGAGTACTTTATCTAAAGTAATAATGCACCATCCTGATTATGTTATTAATGCTGGTACTATTACTTATAATGATAAAGTTTTAAATGATTTAACAACAGATGAAATAGCAAGACTAGGAATATATTTACTTATGCAAGACCCATCTATTATTGATGGTGTAAGTAATAGTGAAGCTTTAAGAACTGCTTTAAAAGAAAGAGGTAGTGATACTAATCTATATACTTTTATTACTAAGATGAAAAAAGAATTAGACTCCCTAAATCTACCAAAAGATGTTATGCATAGGTCTATTAATAAAGGTTTATCTGGTGGTGAAAGAAAGAAAAATGAAGTTTTAGGGCTAAAAGTATTAACCCCTAGTTTTATTATCTTAGATGAATTAGATAGTGGACTAGATGTAGATAGTTTAAAAGTAGTTGCCAAAAACATCAATGAATATTTAAAAGAACATCAAGATACCAGTGTCTTAATTATTACTCATTATAGTAGAGTTCTAGATTTAATTAAACCAGATTTTGTTCATGAAATGAAAGATGGTAAGATAATCAAAACAGGAGATATTACTCTTGCCAAACAAATAGAAAAAAAAGGTTTTACTGGGGTAAATGAAGTGGAGTCAAGTGAAAATCATGAATAATATATTATTAGATAGTACAGTTTGTTTTAATAAAGAAGGTACTTTTAAACTAGAACTAGATAAAGATACTACTATTAATATTGAAAGTGATAATGTAAAACTATATCTTGTAACAAAAAATAATATAAAAGTTGATTTTAATATTTTAAACTCTACAACTATTTATAATATTACAGAAGAAAGTATTACTGTTAATATTAATATCTATAACAAAGCTAAACTAGATTTTTATAATATGACTGTTACTGATAAAAAGATAACTAATGAAGTAAATGTTTATCATCAAAATAAAGAGACTATAAGTAATGTTATATGTCATGGTATTAGTTATGATAAAGGAGACTTAAAGTTTAGTGTTAATGGCTATATAAAAAAGGGTATGATAGGTTCTATTTGTAATCAGTCCAGTAGAATAATTAACTTAGATGAGGGTAAGAGTTTAATAGAACCAAATCTCTTTATCGATGAATTTGATTCTGTTGCCAATCACTCTGCCTATACAGGACCTTTTGATAATAAGTTATTATTCTATTTAGAAACAAAAGGAATAAGTAAAAAAGAAGCTTTTAATCTTCTTTTAAATGGATTTATGAAGATGGTAGAGTTACCTAAAGATTATGAGAGCGTACTTGATAATATTTTAGATAAAGTAATGAGGAGGTGATTATTATTAATCGTGAAGATTTTCCTATTTTAAATAATGATATAATATATTTTGATAATGGAGCGACTACTCTAAAACCTAAATGTGTAGTTGAAGCGATGAATGATTATTACTATAATTATGGAGCGAATATTCATAGAGGAGATTATAAAATATCTTTAAGAGCAAGTGAAGAATATGAGAAAGTTAGAGATAAAGTAAAAGACTTTATAAATGCTAAAAGTAGTAAAGAAATAGTTTTTACAGCAGGTGATACAGACTCTCTTAATAAGATAGTCTTTGGCTTTATGAAAGATTATTTAAATGAAGGAGATGAAGTCTTACTTACAAAAAGTGAACATGCCTCAAACGTCTTACCTTGGTTAGAGTTATCTAAAGATAAAAAGATAAAGATAAGTTATATACCTTTAAATGATAATCATGAATTAACTCTAGAAGCTTTAACTGATACTATAACAGATAAAACTAAAGTAATCTCTATCGCTCATATTACTAACGTTGTAGGAGATGTAAGAAATATTCATGAGATAAGTAAAATCGCTCATAAAAACAATATAATATTAGTAGTAGATGGTGCCCAAAGTGTTCCTCATATGAAAACAGATGTTATTAAAGACGATATTGACTTTTTAACATTCTCTGCTCACAAAATGTTAGGACCAACTGGAGTAGGGGTACTTTATGCTAAAGAAGAATATTTAGAAAAGATGAGACCTATAGAATATGGGGGAGGCATGAATCAATACTTTGAAGTAACAGGAGAAGTAGAGTATAAGAGCATTCCAACAAGATTTGAAGCTGGAACTCCTCCTATCGCTGAAGTAATAGGATTAGGCTCTGCCATTGATTATTTACAAAAAATAGGTATGGATAAAATCTATGAATACGAAAAAGTACTAAAGAGATATCTTGTCTCTAAACTAGAAAGTAATACTAAAGTAATTTTATATAACAAAAGTACTGATAGTGGTGTCCTAGCATTTAATCTAGAAGGAATATTTAGTCAAGATACAGCCATTTACCTAGACCATTATAATATCTGTGTAAGAGCAGGTAATCATTGTGCTAAAATTTTAAAAGATGAAATAAATATTAAAAATACTTGTCGTATCAGTTTATATTTTTATAATACTAAAGAAGAGATAGATAAGTTAGTAGAAGTCTTAGAAAAGTCTGATGATTTATTTAAAGTAATATTGTAGGAGGTATTTATGGATGCAGAATTAAAAAGAGAAATAATACTAGATAATTATAATAATCCTTATCATAAAGGACTAAAAAATGAAAGTGGTTATAAAAAAGCGAATACTAATAATGAATCTTGTATTGATAATATCGATATAGAACTAAAAATAGAAGATGGTAAGGTAGTAGATGCTAACTTTGATGGTGAAGCATGTGCAATCTCAACTTCCGCTACCTCTATTTTCTTAAGAAAAATAATAGGGAAGAGTGTTGATGAAGTTAAAGATTTAATAGAAAACTATGAACATCTAATCGATGAAAAAGATTATGATGAAGAAAAATTAGGTGAACTTATGGCCTATGATACTATCTATATGCAACCCAATAGAAAACACTGTGCCCTTCTTCCTGTCGATACGATTAATAAGATTCTAAAGGAGGAAAATAGTGGAGATTAAGGGACTAACTAAAGAGAATATTTTAAAAATATCAGAACATAAAAAAGAAGCAGATTGGGTCAAGGATTATCGATTAAAGTCATATGAATATTTTGAAAAAATGAATAAAGACTTACCTTTTGGACCTAAGTTTAAACTTAACTTTGATGATATTATTTACTATAAGAGTGCAACTGATGAATTAACTGATGACTGGTCTAAAGTAATGAAGCCAATTAAAAGTGAATTAGATAAACTAGGTGTCCTTGAAAGTGAACAATATATGGCTGGTATGGGTGTTCAATATGAAAGTGAAGTAATCTATCATAATATGCTTAAAGAACTTACTGACAAAAAAGTAATCTTTACATCAATTGATAATGCCATTAAAGAGTATCCTCTTCTTGTTAAAAAATACTTTGGCAAGATAGTTAAAAACACAGATAATTTATATGCAGCCTTAAATGGTTCTGTATTTTCAGGAGGAAGTTTTATCTATATACCACCTCATACTAAACTAGATAGACCACTACAAAGTTACTTTAGAATTAATAGTAAAGGAATGGGCCAGTTTGAAAGAACTTTAATTATTGTCGATGATGATAGTGAACTTCATTATATCGAAGGATGTACCGCTCCTACTTATGCTACTTCATCTTTACATGCTGCTGTTGTTGAAATCTATGTTGGAAGAAACAGTAAATGCCGTTATACTACTATTCAAAACTGGGCACCTAATGTCTATAACCTAGTTACTAAAAGAGCCTTAGTCGAAGAAAATGGTACAATGGAGTGGATTGATGGTAATATCGGTAGTGCTTTAACTATGAAATATCCTTGTTGTATCTTAAAAGGAGATAATTCTACTGGTACTTGTATTAGTATCGCTGTCGCTAGTAATAATCAAATCCAAGATACAGGAGCCAGAATGCTTCATTTAGGTAAAAATACTAACAGTAAGATAATCTCTAAAAGTATTGCAAGGGGTGGAGGTAATGCCACATATCGTGGAGATGTTAAGATTAAAGAAGATGCCACTAACTCATACTCTATGATAAAATGCGACACTTTAATACTTGATAAAGATAGTATTAGTGATACTATACCTACAAATATAGTCTCTAATAACACTAGTACTATAGAACATGAAGCGACTGTTTCTAAGATAAATGATGCCAATATTTTCTATTTAGAAAGTAAAGGAATACCTAAAGAAACTTGTGAAGAATTAATCGTTTTAGGCTTTCTAGAAGAGTTTAGAAAAGAACTACCTATGGAGTATGCTGTAGAACTAAATCAACTTTTGAAAAAAAACTTGTAATTTTGCAAATTGACCCCCAAAATGAGGGTCAATTTTTAAAATTCGCCCTATGAATTTGCAAAATTCAGGTAAAATTTGGCTCGAATTTGCAATTTTCTCTTTTTGCATAGATTTTAAAACTATGTTACCGTATCTTTCGAAAGGAGGAATTGCATGTTAAATAGCTTAATTTTAGTAGGCCGTCTAACTAAAGATATCGACATTAAAGAAACAGAATCTGGTAAGAAAGTAGGCACTCTTTCTTTAGCAGTACCACGTTCTTTTAAGAATATGGATGGTGTTTATGAGACTGACTTTATAAACTGTACTCTTTGGGAAGAGAAAGCTAAACTTACTAAAGAGTATTGCAAAGTTGGAGACATTGTCGGTATTAGAGGACGCCTCCAAAGTAATATTATTAAGACAGAAGAAGGCTCAAGATACTTTCTAGAAGTAGTTGCAGATAAAGTCACTTTTCTGTCAAATAAGAAGAAAAATGATGTCAAGAATACTGATAATTAGCCATTTTTAGACTTATTTTTCAATAATTTTAAATAAAGGTTGACTTTTGCTATTAAAAAGATTTATAGTTTAGTAAACAATTAATTAAGGAGAGACAAATATGCTTTTAAGTAAACGTTTAAAAGAGTTGCGTATCTCAAACGGATTAACGCAACGAGAGTTGGGCGAGCTTGTAAATGTTACGAAAGTAAGTATTTGTTGTTATGAAAACGGTACAAGAGTCCCAACTTTAGACACATTAACTAAATTAGGAAAGGTATTAGATGTTGATGTAGACTATCTATTAGGATATGATAATCCTGTTAAGCCTAAAGGTAAAAATAAGAAAGTTACTAGTATGGCTAAAGAAGAAATAGACTTCATTAAAGGATTAAGAGAAATAGAATCTCTTCATCAATTGATATTAGAAGATCCCAAAAAGGCTCTTGAGCTTATAAGTAAGAGGTTAGCTAACTAATCTCTTTTTCTATTACTAAGAAAATGTAAAATATTGTGAAGTCTCTTGTAATTATAAGTTTTTTTAACTATTATTAAATTAGGTGATAATAATGATATTAGATATAATTAGTAAGAAAGCAAATAATTATGAACTAACTAAAGAGGAATTAGAAACGATTCTTTTGGGATATTTAAATGATGAAGTAAAAGATTATCAAATGAGTGCTTTCCTTATGGCAATATGTATTAATGATATGAGCGACAGTGAAGTATTCGCTCTTACTGATATTTTTATTAAAAGTGGAGATATACTAGATTTAAGTTTTATAGATAAAATTAAAGTAGATAAACACTCCACAGGTGGCGTAGGAGATAAAACGACTTTAATAGTAGCACCTTTGGTAGCAAGTTGTGGAGTACCTGTTATTAAAATGAGTGGCAGAGGCTTAGGTTATACAGGAGGTACTATAGATAAGTTAGAGTCAATTCCTGAATTTAAAGTAGATTTAACAGAAGAAGAGATAAAAAAACAAGCCCAAGATATAGGAATTGTTATAACTAGTCAAACTAAAGACCTTGCCCCTTTAGATAAAAAAGTATATGCCCTTCGTGATGTAACTGCAACTACTAATTCTATACCTTTAATCGCTAGTAGTATTATGAGTAAAAAAATAGCAGGTGGAGCGGATAAGATAGTTATAGATATTAAAGTAGGAAATGGAGCTTTAATTAAGACAAGGGAAGAAGCTGAAAGATTATCTAGTTTATTAATTAAAATAGGTACATACTATCAAAAAGAAGTTAGGACAGTTATATCTAATATGGATAGACCATTAGGACATAATATTGGTAATAAATTAGAAGTATTAGAAGCGCTAGAAGTATTAAAAGGTACCGTAAAAGGAGAACTTTTAGATTTATCAGTTGAACTTGCTACTAAAATGGTATCTATGGGAAAAGGGATAAATGAAGAAGAGGCAATGAAAGAAGTAAAAGAAAACTTAGAAAATGGCAAAGCTCTAAATAAATTTTTAGAATTTGTTAAATATCAACATGGTAATATAGATGAATTAGAAGTAGATGCTAAAGTCTATAATATAAAAGCTAATAAAAGTGGTATTTTAAAAGATATAAATGCTCTATCTATCGCTAAATTAAGTGAAAGTTTAGGAGCAGGACGTAAGAATAAAGATGATGACATTGATTATAATGCAGGAGTTGTTATTAAAAAAGAAATTGGTGATGAGATAAGAGAAGGAGATGTCCTAGCAAGTCTTTATACAAATATTGACAATCCAAAATTTAATCTTGAAAGAATATTTGAAATTTCTTGAAAAAACAAAACCTATTTGCTATACTTTATATAAGGTAAGGTGATTATATGAGTTCTAATAAAATGAGTCAAAGAACACAAATAAAAAGAAGTAAGACTAAAAGAAGCATAGACAAGATGGACAAAGCAATGAATGATGTTAAAAAGATAGGTATCATCTCTTGTTGTTTAATAGCAGTTCTTTTAGTAATAGGAATATTTATTAATACCGAAGAAAGCTATGCAGCTGGTTTCTTACAAAGTTTACCAACTAGTTTTAAATCAGGAAGAACTGACCCTTTACAATCATATATCTATGATGATAATAACTCTATTCAAATTCCTACAGAATTTTATGGTGTGGATAGTGCGGGTAAAAGATTATCATTTATCTATTGTATGGACCACAATAAAGGTATGTTAGGAGACATAACTTATACTAAAGGGCCATCAGTAAAAAGTAATATTTCAGTTCCTGGAACAAATGATAGTGTTACTGAAAGCTATCCTGGGTTAATTTATATTTTACAAAATGACACTCCAATTAAAAAAGGAGATATTATAACTAGTGCAGAACTTAATTATGATTCAATTAACTACTATATAACGCAATTGGCAGTATGGTGGTATATTGATAAAGCCAATGGCTTAGATGATGATAAAAATTACAGTGCTTACGGACAAGTAGATTCAACTCCTGAAGTAGATGGTGATGATAAATATGTTGAAGGAGAGAGTTATAAATACTTTAACAATCTATCAGCTTTAGATAAGAAAACTATTACAGACCTTAGTAAGATGGATGCTACTGATTTAGAATATGATAATGCTAGAGTATTATATGCAAAGAAAGTATTAGAATTAGTTAATGGTGCCATTGCTAATGAAGGAAATTATACATCTACTCCTGAATCTACTAATATTACAATAGATACTTCAACAATTACTTACACTATGACTAATGATTATGTTGAAACTAGTGTAATATATCCAAAAGCTAGTAATCCTAATATTGAAACTTATTCAGTTAGTATAAATAATGCTATTGGTAATGTTCAAATAGTAGATGAAAATGATAATCCTATTGCAAGTACTTCTATAGATGCTAATACTGGTTTTAAACTAAGAGTACCAATTTCTGAACTTAATGGTGAAACATTTAAAGCAAATATAACAATATCAGCAACTTATGCAAATCTATATGATGCTTATGTTTATAATCCAGAAGATAGTGAAGTTGAACTACAAAGAGCTTTATTAGGAATTATAGAGAAACCATCTGCATCTACATCTCTAGATTTAGAAGCACCAGCTATTGATGTTCCAAATACAAATAGTACATCATACTTAATATATGGAATAGGAGCATTAATCATAATAGCAGGTATTGTCTTAATAGTTGTGGCTAAAAGACCAAACAATGCAAAGAAAAAGTAAAAACCTAAAAAGCCAACTCTTTAAAGTTGGCTTTTTCTTCCTTATCGTAGGAATACTAGTATTTATAAGTACCCCTTTAAGGAAATTAAAAGATGAAGTCTATGAAGAAATGAGACTTGCAATATTTCAATTAAATATTAATGAAACAAATAACACAACTATTAACAATGTAAATACTGAAAACTTAGAAGTAACTTCTGAAAATACTGAGAAAGCAGAAGCAAATGATAAAAAAGCTAATTACTCATATATTGGAGAATTATCAATTCCTAAAATTAAACTGAGAAGGGGTTTTGTTTCTAAAGAATCTCGCTATAATAATATTGAGTATAATATAACAGTCGCTAATGAAGCTAATTATCCTGATGTTCCCCTAGGTAACTTTATCCTTATGGCTCATTCAGGTAATGCTTATATCTCATTCTTTGATAAACTATATAAATTACAAATAGGTGATGAAGCTAGTGTTAGTTATAATGCTGTTACCTACAATTATCGCTTGACTAGTATCTATAATCAAGCTAAGACAGGAACAGTGGCAATCTATCGTAATCCTAATGTTAAAACCTTAACATTAATTACATGTACTCATAATGATGATTATAATCAAACAATCTACATCTTTGAAGAAATATAAGAATAAAAAGGAGAAATGTTTATGGACTTAAGTATAATAGAAAAATTAATAACATTTATAACTCTTCCCTTTCAATCTTTTTTAACGATTGAAATACTTTTAATATTCCTTCTTATTCTTATATTTTTAATATACAATGAAAAAAGACAAAATAAGAAAGTTAAATATGCTATAACTGCACTCATAATTTTTTTCTTTTCCTTACTAGCCTTTTATTTTTCAGAAGATATAGTAACAGTTCTAAGTGAAATTGTTAAAACTATTATGAGATGTTTCTATTTTCCTAATATTGTCTTTTATATTTTAACAGCGATAATCTCTTTAGTTATACTAATATATACTATCTTAAAAAATAATCTAACTAAACTAAATAAAATTATTACCTATATTTTTACCCTTATTCATCTATACTTATTTACTAATTTTATATCACTAGCAATTATCAATAATACTTCTTTAACAAATACTGCTAATATTTATCAACATGATAATATGTTTATAATAGTTTTATTTAGCCAGATTATCTTTATAATACTAATACTTTACAAAGTAATCTATCATTTTTGTTATATTAGACATAGTAAATTGAAAAATACAAAGTAAAATGATATAATGTCTAGGAAGTGAGGTTATTATGAAGAAAAAATTAACTAAATTCAAAGATAAAATTATTAAAAATTTAAAAAGAATAAAAGAAGAAAAGATGATAAGTAATTATTTTAAAGATAATAGACTTTTTCTTGTCTATGTTTTAGTGTGTGTTCTAAATTCTACATTACTAAGAATATTTACAATGCCGACAATGGAAAACTATCTATCTTTTAAACCTATTGTCGCAGATATAGCAGTTGTTACTATTATTGGTTCTTTTTCGTACCTTTTTAAAGGAAAGAAAAGATATGTTTATCTACTAGTATGGGCTATTATCTTTACAGCAATTTGTACAATTAACTCTGCTTATTATACATTCTATACATCATTTGCAAGCGTATCTATGTTATCTCTTACCCAATATATTGGTGAAGTAGGGGATGCAGTTGTAGAAAATGTCTTACAATTAAAAGACTTAGTCTATATATTTCCTCTTATTTTCTTCATCTATTACTATCATCGTCTTGCTAAAAAAGATAAATATAAAATTTATACTAAAGAAAAAAGACTTAAGAAGTTTAAAAATACTATTATAACAGGTGCAATTATTCTTGTCTTATTTATAGTTTCTCTATCAAGTCTAGAAATAAGTAGATTTGTTAAACAATGGAATAGAGAATATATAGTTATGAGATTTGGTATTTACTTATATCAAGGAAATGACATTGTCGCTAGTATAAGACCACAAATATCTGCCATGTTTGGTTATGACGATGCTAAGAAAGAATTTACTGAGTATTACAAAGATAGACCTAATGAACAAGATTATACAAATGAATATACTAATGTTCTTGAAGGACGTAATGTTATTGTAATCCATGCTGAATCAATGCAAGGAATCGCTATTAATAGAACATTTAATGGCGAAGAAGTAACTCCTAATTTAAATAGATTGATTAAAGAAGGAATGTACTTTGATAATTTCTATTCAGAGGTTAGTGTAGGAACAAGTAGTGATACTGAATTAACTTATAATACAAGTCTAATGCCTACTCAAAATGGTACCGCTTTCGTAAGTTACTTTGATAGAACTTATATCTCAACACCATCTTTACTTAAAGAAAAAGGCTACTATACTTTCAGTATGCATGCTAATAATGCTGACTTCTGGAATAGAAGAGCTATGCATGAGTCTTTAGGATATGATAAGTTCTATAGTAAAGAAACATATGATGTTGATAAAGATAATATTATTGGACTAGGATTATCTGATAAATCATTCTTTGCCCAATCAGTAGAAAAGTTAAAGAAAATAAGTAAAGAACATGATAAATATTATGGTTATATCATTACCCTTACAAACCATACACCATTCTCTGATACTGATAAATATGGAGAATTCCCTGTTACCATGAAAACAACTATAACTAATGAAGATGGTACAACAGAAGAAGTAGAAGCGCCATACTTAGAGGGCACTAAACTAGGTAATTACTTTAAATCAGTTCATTATGCTGATGCTGCTTTAGGAGAGTTCTTTAGTGAAATGGATGAAGCAGGTCTTTTAGATAATACTGTTGTAATCATATTTGGAGACCATGATGCAAGACTTCCTAGAAGTGAATTTAACTTAATGTATAATTATGACCCAGCCACTGATGATATTAAAGATAAAGATGACCCTACATATGTAGAGTATGATAGTTTCGATTATGAATTAGACCGTAAAGTCCCACTTATAATCTGGACAAAGGATGGTGCAGTTAAAGGTCAATATGATTATACAATGGGTATGTATGATGTAATGCCTACAATTGGTAATATGTTAGGCTTCTATAACAAATATGCTTTAGGACATGATATTTTTGAAACCAAAGAAAACAATATTGTAGTATTTCCTAATGGTAACTGGGTAACAGACAAGATGTATTATAACAGTCAAAAAGGTGAATATAAGCTACTTAAAGACGAAATAATTGATGAAAACTACATAAAAGAGAATAATGAATATGCTGAAAAACTATTAGATGTTTCTAATAAAGCAATTGTCTTTGACTTATTTAATCCTAATAGTGAAGAAGAGGCAAGTAAAGCCGTATCTGAAGAGAATTAGAGGGGAGAAAAACTATGAAATTAAAGAAAAAAGTAAAAGTAATACTAGTAATAGCAATTCTTTTAATAGTAGCAGGACTAGGCTTCCTTGCCTATGAAAGCATAAAACCTAAAGCTGTTAAAACGGCGACAGTTGAAAATGAAATAAAAGATTATGGTTATACCCTTAAATCTACAAGAAATGCTAGATATAAAGAGGCATTTCAAGAATTAAAAGACATTTTAAGTAAGAAAAATGTTGATGAAGAAGCATATCTTAAACAAATAAGTAAAATGTTTATAATGGACTTTTATACCTTAGATGATAAACTGGCTAATACAGATGTTGGTGGTATTGATTTTGTTCATACTAATGCTAAAACGAACTTCTTAGAAAAGAGTGAAGATACAGTTTATAAGTATGTAGAAAATGATATTTATGGTAATAGAAATCAAAAATTACCAGAAGTTACTGATGTAACAGTTGAAAATATAGAAAATATAGAATATACTATAGGAACAGATTTTACTGATGATAATGCTTATCAAGTAGAGGTTTCTATAAAATATAAAGAAGATATGGATTATCCTACTAAAGCAACTCTTACTTTTGTTCATGAAGATAATAAGCTATCTTTAGTAGAAGTAGAATAATATCTTCTTTTTCTTTAATAGGGGGAATTTAAATGAATTACAAACTAATTGCCATGGATTTTGATGGTACTCTTTTAAGAGATGATAAAACTATATCAGAAAACACAAAAAACATTTTAAAATTATATAAAGACTTAGGTTATTTAATCGTTGGTGTAACAGCAAGAACATTAAAGAGTGCAAAAGATGTAATACCTTTAGATATCTTTAATTATCTTATTATAAATAATGGTGTATCTATTTATAATGTAGATAGCAATGAAATGATTTATCAAGGAAATATAGATAAAGACACTGCTAAAGCTATTACAGAGGAAATAGAGAGTTTTTGTGAACAAATAGATTATGTGACAGATAATATGTATTACATATATATTAATAAGAAAAATAGCAATCTTGATTTTATCAGAGATATTAGTAGTATTGAGGAAATAGATGAACCAGTGGCTAGAATGAATGCATTCTTAAAAGATATAGACAAGGTAAAAGATTATTATGAGTTAATAAGCACTAAATACGATAATGTTAATTGCTTCATAATGCAAGACTCTGATAGCATTAATAAGTGGCTTGTAATAAATCCTAAAGGAGTAAATAAAGCGAATACTTTAAAAGAACTAGGTAAAATAGAAAATATAAGTTTAGATGAGATGATTTTCTTTGGTGATGGATTAAATGACTTAGAAGTAATAGCCGAAGTTGGCTTAGGTGTAGCGATGGGAAATGCTTTAGAAGAGATTAAAGACAAGTCAAAAGAAGTTACAGAGTCTAACAATGAAGATGGTATAGTAAAGTTTTTAGATAGAAAATTAAATAGACAAAAAGTTAAGAAACTATAGAAAAGGTAGTGATTAATAATGGAAAGATTACAAAAAGTAATAGCGAATGCAGGAATTGCCTCAAGACGTAAAGCTGAAGAACTAATTAAAGAGGGTAGAGTAACTGTTAATGGTGCAACAGTTACTGAATTAGGTACTAAAGTAACTAATAAAGATATAATTAAAGTAGATGGTAAACAAATTGAAAAAGAAAAAAAAGTTTATTATCTACTTAATAAACCAAGAGGAATAATAACAAGTGTTACTGATGATAAGGAAAGAAAGACTGTAGTTGATTTAATTCCTTGTCATGAAAGAATTTATCCTGTAGGCAGACTTGATTATGATACAACAGGAGTATTATTACTTACTAATGATGGAGAGTTCGCCAATATCTTAATGCATCCAAATGATAAAGTTGAGAAAGTATATATCGTTAAAGTTAAAGGTATTATTAAAGGAAATGCCATTAATACTATTAAAAACGGTGTTACAGTAGATGGTATAAGTTATGAGAGAGCTAAAGTTAAGTTAAGAAAAACAGATTATAAGACTAATACTTCTATGCTTACAGTTACTATTCATGAAGGACGTAATCATGAAGTTAAGAAGATGTTTGAAGCAGTAGGTTTTAAAGTCCTAAAATTAAGAAGAGAGCGAGAATTTATCTTTGATTTAAAAGGCCTAAAGAGTGGAGAATATAGAAAACTAACCCCTAAAGAAGTCGCTATAGTCTATAGTTTAGAAAAAAAATAAGAGCACATTCGCTCTTTTTAATTTTATACTTTTAACGATTTTGGTGTTTACACCAAAATCGTAATTTAATTGATTACCAGTTTTTATGCTTCAAGTCTATTTTGTCGTTCTTTTTCAAGTTCCTTTATAGATTTCTTAGGAGTAGGTAAATCTTCTGGCATAGTACCCCCTAATTTTTTAATAGTCTCTCTAATCGCTTTGCCGACTTTATAATGTGTATCTGTTGCCATATTTTCATTAGGTTTTTCTTGCTTTTCAAGTAAAGCTTCCGTTTGAGTTATTCTAAATACATTAGCACCTAATTCAACACTTCCCATATTATCTAATATATCTTCTCTATATCTTAAGCCTTTTCTCTTAGCAATATCATTTGCAGTTTCACCATTATATAAGCCTTTATATCCAGCATTAGTAAACTTATCAAAGTTCTTTACACCTTTTTCTTTAGCAATTCTATATAAAACTTTATTACCATCTTTAGTTTGCTTTCTTCTATATAACCGTTTTTCATCTTCGCTTAACTTTTCATATTCTTCTTCAGTTAGCTCCATTTTTCTAGTTTGTACTGCAAAATAAGTTTGGCCTAAGGCAACATTTTTATACCTAGGATTAGCATTTTGAACTATTAAATAACAAGCATATCTGCTTAATTTATAATCAATAATTGCCTTAGAAGAAACACCAGTTTTTACTATTTTGGTGTTTACACCAAAATTGGCATTAATATTATTGTTACTTTGAGAGCAAGCAACTTGTGCTTTTTCTATAACGGCAGAAAAGTATCTCCATTCCTTATAACCTAGTATTTGCTGTAATTCTCTAGCATACCAATATTCATTACCATTATCATCAACATGCTTAATTTCTTCAAAAGTCATTTTTTCATATTTTTCTAATTCTTTAGTCATAACACAAACCTCCTATCTTTGACTAATATAATTACCTATTTATAGAAAAGTTATATCAGTAGCTTTTCTATAACATTTATACATATAGTGTAGCATACATTTGTTCAGAAGTATACAAAAAACTAAAAAAATAAAAGCACATTCGCTCTTTTTAATTATATACCTTTTACTATTTTGGTGTTTACACCAAAATAGTAATTAACTACAATGTTTGTTTTCTTATTATATATAATCTATTTAATCGTTCCCTTAATTATTGGCTTCTAGGCATCAGCAAAATGGTTAAAGAGGTTGTTAGTATAACAGTTTTTACTATTTTGGTGTAAACACCAAAATAGTAATTAATCGCATTATTACTTCTGGAATAAGCAACTTAAGTCTATATATTATTTAAAAGTATACAAAAAGAAGCCCATAAATAAAGCTTCTTTTACATTTATTATTTTATCAAGATTAAGCAGCTTTTTCTTCTTCCTCTTCGCCTTCATTAACCTCAATTGCACCAGTAGGACAAGAGTCTGCTGCATCTCTTACTTCATCTTGAAGTTCTTCTTTAACACTTACAAATTCTTCCTTTTCTTTATTTTCTTCTTCTACTTTAACTTCACTTAGTCCTTCATCATTAAGTTCAAAAACATCAGGACAAATAGATGCACATGCTCCACATCCAATACAAGCATCTTTATTTACTTTTACTTTCATTTCTATCACCTCAGTTTTAATTATATCTTATTTTTATAATTTTGCCTACTTTAAATTTTCTTAATAGTATGATATCATTGTAATATATAGTAAAGTAGGTGATGTCATGGGAAGAATGGAACGGTATGATAGTTCTAATAGAAATACTGTTAGAAGTAGAACCGAAAAAAATAAAGACCTCTATAATGATTTAGGTAGATTAGAAAAATATACAACCCTTACAGATGTTTCTAAAATAGATGCCGTTGAATTAAGCTCAGCCAAAAAGAATTATCGTACAAGAGAAGGATATCACAGTCTAAAAGATTATGATATGAATATAGAAGAAAAGCCTAAAGAAAGAAAAGAGTTAGATGAATTTAATTTCTTATATAATAATGAACATAAAACCTATGATATTAATAAAGTCCTAGAAGAAGCGAAAGAACTAAGAGAAAAAGATGCTTTAGAAAAGAAAAGAAAACTACATAATGAAAAATATAATATTCTAGAAAGTAGTGAAGAGGATTTAGAGAAATTTAAAGAAGAGACTAAACTAAGACATAAACCTATTGAAAATGAAGAAGAACTTGAAGAGTTAATTCATACTATTACTTCTAAAGAATTAAGAGAAGAAATAGATAAAGCAGAATCTAATGATAATAACAGTCTACTTAGTGATTTAATGGCTACTAATGTAAATGAAGAAGTGTTAAAGCCTATCGCTACTAAGATAGAAGATAGTAAAGTAGAAGATGATACTAAGAAACTAGATAAAGTTAAAGAAAAGACCATGTCTTTAAAAGATGAAATAGATAAATCATTCTATACTAAGAGCCTTGATTTAAGTGAAGAGGACTTTGAAAGTGATGATGAAGAAGAAGTTAAACCATCAAAGTTTATCGGTTTCTTAAAGTTCTTATTCTCATTAATCTTAATCCTTGCAGTTGGTTTTGGAGTATATTATGTAATTACAAACTTTTAAAAATTGTATATCAAAACTCTTAAAATTTGTATATCAAAATCCTTAAAAATTGTATATTAAGAATTTAGAGAACTAGAAAATAATAATATTTATTTTCTATTCTCTTTTATTGTGGCGAATTTTATGATAAACTTTAAATATGAACAACAATATCGATAAGGGGGAATAGAAAATGAATTTAAACTTTGTTTTAAATGATTACGTTTTAATCTGGAATCTTTTATTTAGTGCTTCTATTTCTTCTGATATTCAAAGCTTTAAACAGAAGTTGTGGAAAAACTATCGTCATAGTTATAACGAGTTATATAAAGAAGAAGAATTAATATTAAAAGACCCTAAAAACTATATACCAGATGATGATACTATCTTTGATATGGTTAAAGCTAGTGATATATATAAAGAAATAAGAGAAGAAACAGAAAAATATCGTCTAGATTTATTACATACTTGGGATAAAATAAAAAAAGACTTAAATAAAAACTTAAAAGAGATACTTAGATTTGATATTAAACTATATCATGTTTTAGTTGTCGATAAAAAGTTAGATGTTATAGGAATGAAAATACCTAAGAGTAGAAGAGTAAATACTATTACTTGGGGGAATAGAGTTGATAGTGATAACTATACCCTTGCCATTATCAATATTATTGAACATATCGTAAGAAAAGAACTTGCTAACTATCAAGTAGAATATAAAGATATCGTTGATGCTATTATTGAACTTGCAATAGATAATGAACTTACATCAAGAACCTTGAAAAAAAGTGTTTACTTAAGAGGAGATAGTTCTCTAAAATACCTAAAAAGACAACTATATCCTTACTTTCTTATGTATTTAGGTTATTCTAAAGAAGAGATATTAAATAGAATGATGGAAGATAAGATTATCTTTGAACTTGATAAATATACTTTTGAAAGAGGCCTTGCTACAGTTGACTTAAAGACTTTTATTAACTTTTGTATTAAGAATCAAAAACATATTTTAAAGATTAAAGAATTAGAAATAATATAGGGTAGTGATTAGTATGGATAGTAAATTAAATTTATTTTTAAAAAAGATTAATCTAAATGACGAGTACTTTGACTTTTTTAAAAGTTCAACTTTAGATAAAATAGTCATCAATAAAAACAATAAAAGCTTTTTAGTAAAAATAACTATTGATAAATATTTACCTAAAGATATATTATCTAATCTAGTAGAGAATAAATCTCTTTTTGCCGATGATTTAACTTATAACTTTACCGTTAGAAATCCTGATAATAATATCCTTCTAGATTATTATCCTTATTTTTTAGATATCTTAAAAGAAAAAGATAAGATAAAATTAACAGATGTTTATAAAGATTCTCTAATTTATGAAGATGATACTCTAAGACTTATCGCCTATAATAAGAAAGAAGAAGATAGACTAAAAGAAATAAGTAATGATATAAATAACTTCTATCATAATATAGGGTTTCATGACTATATACCTGTTATATTAAGAGAAGATAACGAAATAGAAGAAGAAATAAGTAATGAACTTTCTAATGTTACTATTCCTGAACCTATTAAGAGGGATGTTATTAAAGAAGAGCCTAAACGTTATAATAACAGTGGTACCCCTAGAAGAAGAAAAAGTACTGATGAAGGTTGTATCTTAGGTAAGACTATAGATAGTGAACCTATTAAGATGAGTTTGTTATTAGGAGAAGATAATGATGTTACTGTAGAAGGATATATCTTTGGTACAGATTATTTTGAATCTAATAAAAGTAACTTTAAGATTATTACCTTAAAAATAACAGATGAGACTGATAGTATCGCTTGTAAAGTATTTTGTAATGAAGATGAAGAATATGCTAGACTTTGTAAAGCCTTAAAAGTAGGAACATGGCTTAAGATTAGAGGTTATACAAAAATAGATTCATTCGCTAAAGATGAATTAGTCCTTAATGCTAGAGATATTATGCCAGTAGAACATGAGGAAGAAGAAATTACTGATGATGCAAAAGAGAAAAGAGTAGAACTACATGCCCATACGATGATGAGTCAGATGGATGGAGTAGCAGATGAAGTAAAACTAGTAAAACAAGCGATGAAATGGGGACATAAGTCCATTGCCATTACTGACCATAATGGTTGCCAAGCTTTTCCTAATGTCTACCATTTAGTAAGAGATTATAATAAAGGTAAAGAGGAAAAAGATAAGTTTAAAGCCCTATATGGAACAGAACTTGTAATGGTAGATGATAGTGTTGATGTTGTTATTAGACCTAATGATGGGAAATTATTAGACCAAACTTATGTAGTTTTTGACTTTGAAACAACTGGTTTTAATGCTGGTGGTGCTGACTCTATTATTGAAATCGGTGCTGTTAAGATGAAAGATGGAGAAATATTAGAACGTTATGATGAATTAATTAATCCCGGACGTCCTCTACCTGCTAAGATAACAGAGATAACTAATATAACAGATTTAATGCTAGAAGATAAAGATAATGAAGAAAATGCTGTTAAAAGGTTTATTGATTGGTTTGGAGATCTACCTATGGTTGCCCATAATGCTAAGTTCGATGTTTCTTTCTTAGAGATGGCCTATAAAAAATATAATCTAGGAGAGTTTAAAAACCCTGTTATCGATACCCTTGAATTATCAAGAACTCTAGACAACAACTATGCTCGTCATAGCCTATCTGCCTTAGTTAAAAGATATAACGTTCCATGGGATGAAGAAAGTCACCACAGAGGAGATTATGATGCTGAAGGTACAGCTTTAGTCCTATATAAAATGCTAGAAAAACTAGATAGTCGTAATATAGAGACGATGGAACAGTTATCTAATATCGTAGACTCTAAAGAAATGTATAAATATGGTAATACTAATCATATCAATATTATCGCTTTAAATAAGAAAGGTCTAAAGAACCTATTTAAAATAGTCTCTTTTGCCAACACAACTTATCTATATAAAACACCAAGAATTCCTAGAAGTATTATTAATGAATATCGTGAAGGCTTACTTATTGGTAGTGGTTGTTATGAAAGTGAAGTCTTTAAACAAGCGACTAGTAAGAGTGAAGAAGAATTATCTAATATTATTAGATTCTATGACTATGTAGAAGTACAACCTCCTGAGTGTTATTCTCATTTAGTAGAAACAGGTGACTTTGCCAATGAGGGTGAAGTAATTAGTAATATTAAGAAAATCATTAATACTACAATAGATGCTGGTAAATTGATAGTTGCAACAGGAGATGTTCATCATATAACTCGTGAAGATAAAATCTATAGAGAGATTATCGTAAATCAAAAAGTACCAGGAGGTGGACGTCATCCTCTTGCAAGAGGTGGTATTAAAAATATTCCATCTAATCATTTTAGAACGACAACAGAAATGTTAGAAGACTTCTCATTTCTAGATAATAAGACAAGAAAACTAATAGTTATAGATAATCCAAATAAAATCGCTGATATGGCGGAAATTATAGAAGTTATCATCGAAACAGGAGGAATACCTTTCTCTCCTAAGATTGACAAAAGTGTAGAAACGGTTACTGACTTAGTCTTTACAAAAGCGAGTGATATGTATGGTGACCCTCTACCTTATAATATAGAAGAGAGAATTAGTAAAGAGTTATATGGTGATGGAGTCTATGAAGCGATAGAAGCTAAGTTAAAAAGAGAAGAACCTAATCTAAGTGGAGATGACTTTACTAAGAAATTATATGCTAACTTACATAGTACTCTTTTAAAAGGCTTTGATGAAGTAAAGAGAGTAATTAAAGAAAATCTTAAAATAACTACCCCTGATATAACAGATGAAGACTTAGAAAAAGCACTTAAGAAAAATTTAGGTGGTGTCATCGGTGGAGGCTTCGATGTTATCTACCTAATCGCTCAAAAATTAGTTAAACATTCAAACGATGATGGCTATATCGTTGGTTCCCGTGGTTCAGTTGGTTCATCTTTTGTGGCAACAATGATGGGAATAACCGAAGTTAATCCTCTTCCTGCTCATTATCTATGCCGTAATAAAGACTGTAAATACTCAGAATTTATTAATGATGATGGCGAGCCTTACGGTAAAGATTATCCTTCAGGATATGACCTACCAGATAAAGTATGTCCTAAGTGTGGACAACCTATGGGTAAAGAAGGACAAGATATGCCATTTGCCACTTTCTTAGGTTTTAATGCCGATAAAGTTCCTGATATCGACCTTAACTTCTCAGGAGAATATCAATGGAAAGCTCATGAATATACCAAAGTCCTATTCGGAGTTGATAATGTTTATCGTGCCGGAACCATTGGTACTGTCGCTGAAAAAACTGCCTATGGTTATGTTAGAGGTTACTTTGAAGAACATGGCATTGTTGGTAAAAGAAGTACCGAAATTGAAAGACTTGCTAAAGGTTGTACAGGAGTTAAAAGAACAACCGGACAACACCCTGGAGGTATCGTTGTTATACCAGGTTATATGGATGTCTTTGATTTTACACCATTCCAGTATCCTGCCGATGATAATACCTCTCTTTGGCGAACAACTCACTTTGATTACCATGCCATTGACCAAGACGTCTTAAAACTTGATATTCTAGGTCACGATGACCCTACAGTATTAAGAATGTTACAAGACTTATCAGGAATTGATATTACAACTCTACCAATGGATGATAAAAATATCTTTTCAATTCTTACAAGTCCTAAAGCTTTAGGTGTAACAGAAGATGATATACTTTGTCCAACTGGAACATTAGGACTACCTGAACTTGGTACAAGATTTGTTATAAATATGTTAGTGGAAACAAAACCCTCAACATTCGCCGAACTAGTTAAAATATCAGGCCTATCACACGGTACTGATGTTTGGGCAGGCAATGCCAGTGAACTTATTAAAAATAATATTGTTCCTTTTAAAGATGTTATCGGCTGTCGTGATGATATCATGGTTAACTTAATGAACTGGGGCATGAAACCTATTAGAGCCTTTAAAATAATGGAGCATGTTAGAAAAGGTAAAGCGACAAAAGAACCAGAAGTCTGGAAGGGTATGGTTGAAGAAATGAAAGCTGCTAATGTACCAGAGTGGTATATAGAGTCCTGCCATAAAATAAAATACATGTTCCCAAAAGCCCATGCTTGTGCCTATGTTATGAGTGCCATTAGAATCGCTTGGTTTAAAGTCTATAAACCATTATTCTACTATGCTGCCTTCTTCTCAATTAGAGTAGATGACTATGATATAGAAACAATGATAAAAGGTTATAATGCTATTAAAACAAGATATGAAGACTTACTTGCTAAAGGCTTTGAAGCGACTAATAAGGAAACAAACATAATAGAGTCTCTTCATGTAGCTTTAGAGGCAACGGCTCGTGGTATTAAATTCGCTCCTATCTCTTTAGAGAAAAGTGATGCGACAAGGTTTGTTGTTGATACTGAACATGAAAATACTTTAATACCACCATTTAAAACAATAGATGGACTAGGCTTGACGGTTGCAAAAACTATAGTGGAAGCACGTGAGAATGGACCTTTCCTAAGTAAAGAAGATTTACAAAAACGTGGTAAAGTTTCAAAGACCCTAACCGATAAAATGACAGAGATGGGAATTCTTAACGAATTACCAGACTCTAATCAGTTAAGTTTGTTTTAAGAGGTGAATATGGAAACATTAAAAGAAATATTAAATACAATTATTAATGTTTATAATGAAGATTTAGATAATGATAAGAAACATCAATTATTATCAACTTTATGGACTAGATATTATAAACTAAGTGAAAAACTTAATATTAAATTAGATGAAGCTTATAATCTATATTTAATTGGTGAAAATGAAAGTTATATAATTTATCAAGAACCAGAAAGGAAAAAGATAGATAAAGAAAAATTGCAGCAGACTTTAAATCATTATAAGGAGATAAAAAATAATGGCTTTAAAGAAGGACTTACTAGTGAAGAAATTAAAATACTTTTAGACTATAGTGTTGAAAATGCTAGAAAAGCTTTTGATAATTTAGGTATTAATGTAAAAACAAATTCCCTAAATGGTTTATGTGAATTAGGACAAGCACTAACAATTATGCCTTTAGAAAATCTAGGCCTTGAAGTTACTAAAAATAGTGCCACTACATGTTTTAATTATCCATTTAATCATGTTTTTGGTACAGTTACTTTTCCTTATCAAGATGATGGTAGAGTAGTAGATAAAACATATTTGATAGACTCTACCTATCGTCAGTTCTTTTCAACTATACGTTGTAATGAAGGAAGATATTATACTGAAGAAGAAAATACTAATTTAAAAGTAGCTCCAGACCCTGGATATTTTGTAACAGATATCAACTTTGCTAAAACACTAATGAAAGATGGCTACATTGAACTTAATAGTGAAAATGCTAAAAAATATGGAGAGCCTTTTTATAAAGCTGGTATTTCATTAAAAAATATTAAATCACTTCATAATTCGAGCATTGACTATTATTCTAATATTATATTTAACAACGAAGATTATAAAGTTAATAAAAACGAATTAGATGGATTAAATTTGGTATTTCCAATAATTAAATCAAAAAATATATAACATATTTTTAAGAAAGAAGGTTTTATAATGAGAAGAATAACTGCAGTTGATATGGATGGTAACATTATGCAAAGAGAAGATGAAAGAATAGGGCATAATGAAATAGTTTATGAAATGTTTAAAGAATTTTTAAATTCCATCCAAGATAAGGAGTTAAAAGGTGATTGGTATATTAAAATTTGGCCTAATGCAGGTCTTATTACCAAATATTTAGATATGATGCTTTATTTAGAAACCTTTGATGATGAGGCATCAATAGACAGTACAATTTGTATTATTCCAGAAAAAATTAATGATGTAGTACTAAGTTATTATGAAGAAAATTATCTAGACCATAAAGAACCGTTTTTAGGGCTATATTATCATGATGGAAAATTTGATACCATAAGTGAAGATAGAGAAAAAGAACTTACTGCCGAAGAAGTACATAGCTTTTTAAAAGATATGGTTAAATCAAAGACAAAATAACAAAAAAGAGTAAAAAATAAAAGACTCTTTTTTCTTTTTATGTTATACTTCTAATAGGAGGAAGTATGAAAAAGATTAACCTAGATAAAGTAAATTACATACAATATGGTAATGATAAAGGTAAAGATATTATTTTACTACATGGTTGGGGACAAAATATTGAAATGATGGAACCACTTGGAAATCCCTTATCAAGTAAATATCATATTACAATATTAGATTTTCCTGGCTATGGTAAAAGTGCTGAACCAGATGAAGTTTGGACAGTATCTGATTATGCCGACCTTGTTCATGAATTAGTTAAGAAGTTAAAGATTAAGAAACCTACTTTAATAGGACACTCTTTTGGTGGTAGAGTGGCCATCGTTTATGCTTCAAAGTATGAAGTAGATAGAGTAGTATTGTTTGGAGCCCCTTGTGTTAGAACTAAAAAAGGCTTAACTCTTAAAGAGAAAATGTTAAAGAAAGCGAAAACTTTGCCTGGTATGGGTAAAATTGCCGAGATTGCTAAAAATTATATAGGGTCTGAGGACTATAAAAATGCAAGTCCTAGAATGCGAGAAATCTTAGTAAAGACTGTTAATGAAGATTTATCAGAGTATGCTAAAAAAATAACTGCCCCAACTCTTCTAATATGGGGAGAGATGGATGAAGCAGCTCCATTTGAAGAAGCGAAACTATTAGAAGGGTTACTTACTGATGGAGCCTTAATTGTTCTACCAGGAACACACTATGCTTATTTAGAAAATCTACAACAAGTTATAAATATTATAAATAATTTTATGGAGGGATAAAAAATGATTGAAATAATTTTAATTTTAGTTGCTATCATAGCAATTATTATCAAATCTAAAAAAAGTTTACATATGTTACAACAAAACTTATATAATGAAAACAACCGTTATGTTAAATGGGTTGTTAATAATAGCGATAACTTCTTTTCACTAGAACTACTAGCAGTCCTTATAGTAGCAGTCGCTAATGTTTTCTTAATTAATGATAAAACTATAAGTTTAATCTTAAATATTATAGCAATTATACTATATATAGTTTATGCTATTAAATTTAGAACAGATTTAAAAAATGAACAAGTAAAGAAACCTTTAGTAATAACAGCAAGAGTAAAAAGATTAATTGCTACTACTATAATACTATATTTAATACCACTAGCATTAATAATAATCTATAGAGATAATCTCTTAATTAGTCATTTCTTAATATTTATCTTTATCCTTTTCGCTTATCTAAATACTTTTGTAATCTTACTTGCAAACTTTATTAATAAATATACTTTAGAAAAATATGTTTATCATCACTTCAAGAGTATGGCTGTTAAGAAGTTAAAGAGTATGCCTAACTTAAAAGTTATCGGTGTAACAGGTAGTTATGGTAAGACAAGTAGTAAAAATATTCTAGCAGATATATTAAATATTAAATATGCAACACTTCCAACACCTCGTAATTTAAATACTCCTTATGGATTAATTATTACTATTAATAATCATTTAGATAAATTTACAGAAGTATTTATCGCTGAAATGGGAGCTTATGTTAGAGGAGAAATTAAAGACTTATGTAATTTAGTTCATCCTAAATATGGTATCTTAACTCGTATTGGAACTGCTCATTTAGAAAGCTTTGGTAGTGAAGAAAATATAAGGAAGACTAAGTTTGAACTTATCGAATCATTACCACTTGATGGAGTAGGAGTACTTAATAAAGATGACCCTAAACAAGTAAGTTATGACCTTAAAAACAAATGTAAGATTTTATGGATTGGTATCGATAATAAAGACGTAGATGTTCATGCTAGTAATATTAAATGTTCAAGCGTAGGAACAACCTTTGATGTAACCTTTAAAGGCGATAAGAAAAAATATGAGTTTGAAACTAAACTATTAGGAAAACATAACGTTTATAATATCCTAGCAGGCCTTGCTTTAGGACGTGAATTTGGTATATCAATTCCTAAACTACAACAAGCCGTTAGAAATGTTAAACAAGTAGAACATAGACTAGAACTTAAGAAAATGGGCTACTTCTATCAAATAGATGATGCTTATAACTCTAATCCAGTAGGTGCTAAGAGTGCATTAGAAGTATTATCTATGATGCCAGGCTTAAAAGTAGTAGTAACACCAGGTATGATAGAGTTAGGTGATAAAGAAGAAGAACTTAATAAAGAGTTTGGTAAACAAATCGCTAAAATATCAAAAGCTGACTATGTAGTTCTAATTGGTGAGAAGAGAACTAGACCTATTAAAGAAGGATTAAAAGAAGCGAAATTCAATATGGATAATTTAATTGTTTACAATGACGTCAAAGAAGCATATAATTTTATAAGAGGTATAAAAACTAAGAAGGATATCTATGCCTTATTTGAAAATGATTTACCTGATACATATAATGAAAAGTAGGAGGAGATAAGATGAAAATTAAATTAGGAGTTGTCTTTGGTGGTGAATCTGTTGAACATGAAGTAAGTATTATTTCTGCAGTTCAAGCCATGAATAAAATAAATCAAGAAAAGTATGATATTATTCCTATCTATATAACTAAAGATGGTGAGTGGTATACTGGTAATATGTTAATGGATGTTGAAGTATACCAGGATTTAGATTTAATTAAAAAATATGCTAGTAATGTTGTCTTATATAAAAAAGATGGAGCCTTTGTTCTTCAAAGTAAAGGACTATTTAAAAAGATTATTACAGACTTAGATGTAATATTCCCAATTACTCATGGAACAAATGTAGAAGATGGTGTCTTACAAGGATATTTCCAAACAGTAGGTATTCCTTATGTTGGACCTAATGTCTATGCCGCAGTAGTATCACAAGATAAAGCTTATATGAGAGATATCTTTAAGTCTAATGATATCCCTGTACCAGCTTATACTTGGTTCTATGATACAGATTATAAAAATGACCCAGATGAAGTAATCAAGAAAGTAGAGAAAATAAAATATCCTGTTATTGTTAAACCTGCTACAACTGGTAGTAGTGTTGGAATAGGTGTTGCAAATAATAAAGATGAGTTAGTTAAAGCCATTGAAGAAGCTATTAACTATGATAGTAAGATAGTAGTAGAAGAAGTAATTAAAAACTTAATGGAAGTAAATATCTCAGTTTTAGGTAATTATGAAAATCAGGAAACAAGTGTTATTGAAGAAGTATTATCGAAGAGTGCTTTCTTAACCTATGATGAGAAATATGTAGGTAGTGGAAAAGTTAAAGGAAAACTAGGTGCTAAAATGACTCCATTAAAAGGTTCTAAAGGTATGGCTTCAGCTGATAGAAAAATACCTGCAGACCTTACTGATAAAATGACTAAAGAAGTAGAAGAACTTGCTATTAAAGTCTTTAGAACTCTAGGAAGTAGTGGAGATGCTCGTATTGATATGTTAATCGATAGTAAAGCTAAAAAAGTCTATGTTAATGAGATTAACTCAATTCCAGGGTCTCTAGCATTTTATCTATGGGACCCTAAAGGAAAAGATTATACAGAACTATTAGATGACATGATTAGTATTGCTATTAAAGATTATAAAAAACGTGAGAGTAAAACTCATTCTTTTAATACCAATATCTTACAAGGCTTCGCTCATAATGGTCTAAAAGGAATGAAAGGTAAATTACAAAATAAATAGAACTTAGAATTACTAAGTTCTTTTCTTTATTTTACTAAAACCTAACTCTATACCTTTATCGATATTTTTACTATTAAACTTTTCAAGCTTTTCATAAATTAAATCTATATAATCATCTAAAGACATGTTAACTAAACTTCTTGCTGCAATTACTTTCATATCATTAAATACACTGTTAACATTATTTATAGTATCTTCAAATCCTTTTCTTAAAATAAAGTCACCACTACTAATGCTAAAGTCATTAATAACAACATGAGTACCTAAATTATATAAAGAAATTATTTTTGCTGTAATTGCTTCTTCAATAATATCCTTTTTATAGCCATTAAACTCTTCAAAGTGGTAATCAGGTTCAGGAACATAAACACCTAACTTTTCATCTAAATAACTTATGTATCTAGCTTGATAATAATAAGGTGTCATATAAATTTCTCTATTATACTTAGGACTACCATAATAAAGTAGGGGACTAACTACATCTTCGTTATTCTTACTAAGTATTTTTAAGTTATCATATTCACTCTTTACCTTACCATATTCTAAATTAGGTTGTCCCATTAATAAAGTATATTTCTTATGCCCATTATCTAAGACATAAACAACTTCCATGTGTCCCCAATTAATAAACTTTATTTTTATATTTTTACTATAATAATTAGGATAATTTTCTTTTAAATAATTAGCAAAGCCATTTTCAATAAATTCACTTGTTTTAATTACCTCTTCAATAGGCTGTTGTTCTGGACTAAGTTCATAATAAATAAAGTCATAATCATCAATACCTAAAGCTTCTTTTTCTTTCATAGTACTCCCTCCATGCTAGTTATTATAATGAAAAAAAGAGAAAATAGCAAATAAATTAGTGTGAAACATATAAAAATGTGATATTATAAAACTAATTTATTAATTGGAGGAATATCTATGACTTATTATTATGATAACTATGTTGAAAGTTTTGGAAAAAGAGATAAAAATGATAAAAAGTGGTGGAATGATGGAACTTATATTACACCTGAAGGAACACTTTTTGATGTAGATGGTTATGCAGATGTCGCTCATGGTGGTGGCTTTGTTCTTCCATTTTTCTTAAGTTATACTAATCCAGATGAGGATGAGTTGAGGTATTATACAAAAGAAAAAGTATTAAAAAATTTAATAGAATGGGAATATACTTTATGTACAAGAGAATATGATGTTAACCCCAAAGAACAGAAAATGCGTTTAGCTTTAGTAAAATATTTAATTAATGTATATAAAAGTGAATATACTATTTGGGATAGAAAAAATGGATATGTTGATTTGTCTTATGCTACAGGCATAAAAAAAGAAACAGAAAACTTTATAGGAAGAGATAGATTTTTAAAAGATATTTTAGTAATGGCTTGTAATTATGATTCTGTTGAAAGTACACTTTATAGAACGATTACTACATCAAAATTTAATATCTATGAGACCTTTTATGATTATATTTTACATGACTATAAGATATATCAAATTCCTAAACAAGTCTATGATGAAAAACAGGGTAAGTATGTTAATTGGTCTTTACCCGATTATATGATTTCTGATAAAGAATTAAGATTAAAAATGGAACTTGAGTCAATCTGTAAAACTGTACCTTTAGAGAAACGTGATAAATATAGAAGAAGTAAGGTAAAAATAAAAGGTTTTGATTTCATAGATTAAAACTACTGAAAATTTACTCAGTAGTTTCTTTTAATTTCTCATTAATTATCTTTAAGTTATTATTAAGCCTCTCATCATTTGGCTCTATCTTTATTGCTTTCTCTAAGAATACCTTGCTAGCTTCTATCTCTCCTTTATTATAGTAAGCAATACTAAGTAAGTCATAAGGAGTATAATCAAAACTAAAAGTTTCATTTATATAGCTCTTAGTATGGTCTTTAATATTTAAAGCCTTATTTACATAATTAATAACATTATCATAATCGTTTAAAACATAATAGAGTAGAGCTATCTCCATATAAGGGTCTCTTAAATAAGGAGCTTCCTCTATCGCTTTTTCTAACCATAATTTCGCTTCATCGTATCTTTTTAAATTCTTATAACATCTCCCAATAAATCTCATAGAAGCACATCTCTCATCTTTCCAAGTAGCCTTTTCTAAGCCTAAGTGTCTAATCAAAGTATCAATCGCTTCATTATATTTACCATAATACATGTATTCACGTCCTAAGTAATGCATATTTCTATCATCATTAGGGTCTTCTTTAACACTCATTTCAAGTAAAGGAAGATAACTACTTCTAGATTTAGTTCTATCAGGATAGTGATTTAAAATAATATTATCAGTGACACTAAATGTTTCCACACCATCATACTTTAATATCTCATGGACAGGATGATACCAAGAATAACCTAATCTTTTATGTATTTTTTCATAATAAAAACTTATTATCGGATTATTGTTCTCATCTAAATACCAGTTATAAATATATCTAAGTCTTGTCGTATTATCACACCATGCTTTTTCAAGTTCCTCTCGCCATCCAGGTAAAAATACTTCATCTAAATCCGTACAGGCACAAATATCAGTATCAAGTGGTACTAACTTTAAAGATTCATTTCTTGCTACATCAAATCGCCAAGGTTCTATTTTTTTAATTTCTACATGAATACCTTTTTCCTTAAGTTTTTCTACAGTATTATCAGTAGAACCAGTATCAAGAACATAAATCTCATCCGCTTCCTTCATAGATTCATACCATCTATCCACAAATTTCTCTTCGTTTAAACATATTGCATAAACACATACTTTATATTTACTCATAAATACACCTCTATATATTGTATGTAATAATTATAAAAAAAGTAATAACTGCATATAAATATAATAAGGAGGACGTTATGATTAAAAGAATAATTTATAGTTCATTACCCATAATAGGAGGAGCGATAGTAGGGCTAATAACATCAGGATATATGGATTACAGTGATATGGTAAAACCACCACTAAGTCCACCAGGAATAGTATTTCCAATTGTTTGGACTATACTCTATATCCTAATGGGAATATCTTATTTTCTTGCTACTAAAGATAATGAAGATAATAAAGAATTAGACCAGATTTATCTTTTACAACTATTGGTAAACTTTATGTGGCCTATAATTTTCTTTGTCTTAGAAATGTATTTTACCGCTTTCCTTTGGATAATCTTACTATTAATATTAGTTATCGTTATGATTAAAGAATTATTAAATGTAAACAAAGTAAGTGGCTATTTACAAATTCCTTATCTTATCTGGTTGTTATTTGCCACATACTTAAATCTTGGTATAACCTTGTTAAACTAAAAAACTCACAAATTGCTGTGAGTTTTTAAGTACTATGGACCAGTAGGACCCGTTGGACCGGTAGGACCAGTTGGACCCGTAGGACCAGTGACACCGCTTGCTCCTGTAGGACCACTTACTCCAGTAGGACCAGATACACCAGTAGGACCCGTTGGACCTGTAACACCACTTGCACCTGTAGGTCCAGTAGCTCCACTAGCACCCGTAGGACCAGATACTCCTGTGGCACCAGTTGCTCCCGTTGCTCCAGTTGGTCCAGTAGCTCCACTTACACCAGTAGGACCACTAACTCCTGTAGGACCAGTAGGACCTTGTGGAATACTTAAACTTAATATAAAGTTAGGTGCAGTTCCAGTTATACTAGCAGTAGCTGAGCTTCCAGGTGCTCCTGTTGTAACAGTACCTATAGCAAGACTAGGTGTTGCTCCTGTTGTTCCCGTAGCTCCTGTCGCTCCTGTTGCTCCTGTGGCACCTGTCGGACCAGTAACTCCCGTAGCACCTGTAGGACCCGTTGGACCAGTTGTACCTGTAGGACCACCTGCAGGACCAGTAGGACCCGTTGGACCAGTAGGTCCTTGAACATAACAGAAACGGCATCTAGGATGAGCATTATTATTGCAAGAATCTCCAAACATAGCAATTCTCCTTTCCAATATAGTTTATGATATAATTTAAAATTTAGTTATTACTATTATCTAAGAAATGATATAATTGAAACTAGGAAGGAATAGATACTATGAACTTTAATAAATTAATACCAGAGTTAAGTGTAACTAATATAGATAAAAGTAAAGAGTTTTATCTTAAATTAGGATTTAAAATAATGTATGAGAGAAAAAAAGATAAGTTTGCCTTTTTAGAATTAGAAGGCAATCAATTAATGATAGAAGAAATTAATGATAACTGGAATACTGGAAAGTTAGAGTATCCCTTTGGTAGGGGCATAAATATAAGCATGACTATAAATGATATAGATAAATATTATCAAGAATTAGTTAATAAAAATATAATCTTCTTTAAAGACATAATGACAAATGAATATGATGTCAATGGTAAAACATATTTAGATAAAGAGTTCTTAATTCAAGACCCTGATGGTTATTTATTACGATTTAATAACTAAAAAGTAATGCAATTAAAATATAAAATGAAGAATAGCCAAAATGCAAAGTAAAAATGAGCCAAAATGTAAAATGAAAACCAGCCAAAATGTAAAATAATTATTAACAAAAACTTAAAAATATAGTATAATTTATTTAGGAGGAGATATTAATGGAAAAATATTTACCTAGAATTGTAGATAAAGTATTACAAAATAAACTCGAATATATGGGAGCAGTTTTAATTGAAGGATGTAAATGGTGTGGAAAATCAACTACAGCCAAACAGTTTGCCAAAAGTTATATTGAATTTCAAGATCCTGATAAAAAGATGCAATATGATAAAACTAATCAAACTAAACCATCATTATTTTTAGAAGGGGAAAAACCAAGACTATTTGATGAATGGCAAATGTATCCTGTTGTATGGGATTCCATAAGAATGGATATTGATCATACAGGACTAAAAGGGCAATATATTTTAACTGGTTCTGCTAGACCACAGGAAGATAGCATTATGCATACTGGAACTGGAAGAATTACAAAATTACTTATGAGACCTATGTCATTATATGAATCCTTAGAATCTAACGGTAGTGTGTCTTTAAATGATATTATAAATGGTAATGATATTTCCGGTATCTCAAAAATAGACTTTGATGGCTTAATCAATGCTATGATAAGAGGAGGATGGCCTGAATCTTTAAATATTGATGGAGATAATAAATATAAAATTTCAAAAGATTATGTTCAAAGTCTATTAGCCGAAGAAATAAAAACAGTAGATGGTACTGAAAGAAACACTTCAAAAATGAGGGCAGTTTTAAAGAGTATCTCTAGGAATATATCAACAAATGTAAGTAAAAGTACTATTTTAGAAGATGTTAAAACAGAATTTGCTAGTGAAGTTTCTCGTCCTACATTAGATGATTATTTAAATACTTTAGAAAAACTATATATATTAGAATATATTCCTGCTACAAATCTTAATTTAAGATCAAAAACTCCTTTAAGAGTTTCACCTAAACTAGAATTAGTTGATCCATCACTAGTAATAGCAACATTAAATTTGAAAAGAGAAGATTTAATAAATGATTTAAATTTTACAGGTTTTATCTTTGAAAATATGTGTATGAGAGATTTAAAGATATATGCTGATGCTATTGATGCAAGATTATCTTATTATAGAGATAAAAATAATTTTGAAGTAGATTGTATTTTAGAAACAGCTGATGGTAAATGGGGAGCAATTGAAATTAAATTAGGAGCAGGAGAAATTCCTGATGCAGTTTCAAATTTAACTAAATTTAAAGAAAATGTAGATACAGATAAATATAAAGAGCCATCATTTTTAATGGTATTAACAGGAGCAGATTATTCATATAAACGTGATGATGGAATATATGTAGTATCAATTGGGACTTTAAAAGATTAAAAATGTATATAACTATTTATACTTGTCAATTGATAATTCTAATCAAAATAGCAAAAATATTTTAGATAAATTTTAGCAATTGTATCTCTATAAAAACATTGATATAATACTTATAGAATAGAAGGTGTTATTAATGAGAATTGGTATGATTATTTTATTTGCGATTCTTTATATCGCTTTAATCGCTTTATTTATATTAGGTTATAAAAAGAAACAAAAGAAAGTATGGGTAACTAGTCTAGTACTATTCCTAATCGCTTTAGTTGCAACTATTATCATAACAAGCATCTATGCTTGATTTTTTTTGATTTTGTAGTATAATAAGCCTCACTAAAGGGGAGATGGAGAGTGGATTTAATAACTGAAGAAATAAAAGAATCTAAAAACTTTCAAATACTATCTAAAGTGTTTTCTTATCACTATACTAATAAAGATAATATAGAACCTATTATTTTATATAATGAATTCAAAGAAGTATTAACAAATTTTATTGAAGAGATTATGAGATACTATCTAATAAAAATGGACTTTGCTGATTATAGAGGAAAAGAGCCTAAAGTAAAAATAGTTGATTTTAACGGCAACACTAACGGAGATTATCATTATAATATGATTAGATTGGATGAAACTATACCATGGAACATTTTTAAAGGAAATATTCTTGTCTTTTTTGATATTTGCCATGAGCTTATACATTTTAAATACGATACTGACTTAAATGCTGGAGTAATAAATAAAAATATTGTAAGAGCTGCCAAAGAAACATTAATACGACATGAGGCTGAAACCACGGCACCTATTTTTAAATATGACTATTATAGTGATAATTATAAGTTTGATTCTGAAGAGAAACTAGCTAATATGGAAGGAGTAGATTTATTTAGAGAAATAATAAAATATATGAATATAACTCTAAATAAAGAAGATGACCTAAAACTACTTAATATTTCTACTAATAACAGACTTCAATATCACAATTATCTTCGTGATTTTAGAAGTAATATTAGATTTAATAATTTTTTCTGGGATTTTGAAGAAGCCTTTGATTTTTTAATCAGACAAAATCCAGGATGGTATAATCGTTTTCCACAATTACAAATAGAATATTATCAAGATGAAGAAGGTAAAGTTAGAAAAAGAACAACCGAAGAATTACAAAGGCTTTCAGAAAAAGAAGAAGATAAAGATGTCAAAGAATATATTCAAAGTATTTTAGTATCTACTGATTATAAAAGACTAAGTGATGATGGATTTAAACAAAAAAAGCTTAGTTTAAAAATCCCACATAATAAATATTACAAAATATCAAATGCTAATCAGTAAAATAATCATTTTATGATATACAATGCTATAAGGGAGGAATTTAATATTATGACATTAGAAGAAGCAAAAAGAATATTTGGTATAGAGACATTAACTAAAGATATTGATATCAAAAAATATATAGAAGCTTAGTTTTTGCTAACCATCCAGATGCTCATCCAGAAAACTCCAGAGAATATGAAGAAAAAATTAAAATAATAAATGAGGCATATTCTATATTGGAACATAATACTTTTTATGAAGAAAGAAAATCTGTTAGAGAAGAAAAAGAAAGATATGAAAAAAATAAACAGATAAAGAAAGAGCAAATATTAACTGAAATAATAGTAAAATCATATTATCAGGCACAACCTGAAATAAATAAATCAAGATTTGATATGTTAGAATCCTATATTACTAAAGTTTCAAGTTTAAATATAAATAGAGCACCCACAGTAAATGTTTTAGAACCTGTAACTATAGATTATGCAAGAAATGAGGCAAAGATATTAAATGCTTTTGTTAAACAAAATGTAGAAAGTATTATAGAAGAGTATCAATTTGAAGTTCAAGATCAAGCTAATAATAAATTCGCATTTTTATATGCATTTGAACCACTTTACTTTTTGGACTTAATTCCAGATTGGTATGAGAAGGTTATAGAAAGAGAAAATGTAGAAAAATTAGAAGCTAATAATAAACATACATTATAATAATAAAAAATACTGTCAAGAATAGTATTTTTTTTAATGAAACTATACATTTAATGGTATAATAAAAATGTAAGGAGGTATGAAAATGAGAGAAGAATGGAAAGGCTTCAAAGAAGGAGTCTGGACTAAAGAAATAAATGTTAGTGATTTTATTAAAACTAACTATAAAGGATATGATGGAGATGAAAGTTTCCTAAAAGGAACTACAGAGAAAACTGATAGAGTTTGGGGAAAATGTAGTGACTTATTAAAAGAAGAACTAAAAAAACACGTTCTTGATATTGATGTTGACCATATGTCAGGAATTAATGCTTTTAAGCCAGGTTATATCAGTAAAGATGATGATGTAATCGTAGGACTTCAAACAGATGCTCCACTTAAAAGAATAGTTAATCCATATGGTGGAATTAGAATGGTTTATCAAGAGTTAGATGCTTATGGATACAAATTAAATCCTGAAGTTGATAAATATTTTAATGAATACCGTAAAACTCATAATCAAGGTGTTTTTGATGCTTATACACCAGAGATTAGAAAAGCAAGACATGTTGGCTTATTAACAGGACTACCTGATGCTTATGGTAGAGGTAGAATAATTGGTGATTATAGACGTGTTGCCCTTTATGGTATTGACTATTTAATGGAACAAAAGAAAGATGAATGGGATAATAAACTATTAGGGCCAATGACTAATGACTTAATCCAATTAAGAGAAGAAGTATCTATGCAATATAGAGCTTTAGATGAGATTAAGAAAATGGCTAAAGGTTATGGTTTTGATATCTCAAGACCTGCTAAAAATGCTAAGGAAGCAGTACAATGGACTTACTTTGGTTATTTAGCATCTGTAAAAGAAAATAATGGTGCGGCTATGAGTTTAGGTAGAGTTGATGCTTTCTTTGATATTTACTTTGAAAGAGATTTAAATGATGGAACAATAACTGAAAAAGAAATTCAAGAGATTATTGACCAGTTTGTTATTAAACTAAGATTAGTTAGACACTTAAGAACTCCAGAATATGATGAATTATTCTCAGGTGACCCAACTTGGGTAACGGCATCTATTGGTGGTGTTACTAATGAAGGAAAGAGTATGGTAACTAAGACAAGTTATCGTATCTTACATACTCTAACTAACCTAGATACAGCTCCTGAACCAAATATGACTGTATTATGGGCACAGGATTTACCTGAAAACTTCAAGAAATATTGTGCTAAGATGAGTATTGAAACAGATGCTATCCAATATGAAAATGATGATGTAATGCGTCCAGTATATGGTGATGACTATGCTATCGCTTGTTGTGTATCAGCCATGCGTGAAGGAAAAGATATGCAATTCTTTGGAGCACGTTGTAATCTTGCTAAAGCCCTTCTTTATGCTATTAATGGTGGTGTAGATGAAGTTAAAGGTGACTTAGTTGTTGAAGGCTTCCCTAAGATGACTGATGAAGTCCTTGATTATGATAAGGTAAAAGATGCATATTTCAAGATGATAGAAAAAGTTGCCGAGGTTTACTCTAATGCCATGAATATCATTCACTATATGCATGATAAATATGCTTATGAAGCAGGACAAATGGCTTTACATGATACTAATGTAAATCGTCTAATGGCTTATGGTGTTGCCGGACTATCTGTTGCAACAGACTCACTTTCTGCTATTAAATATGCTAAAGTAAAACCAATTAGAAATGAAGATGGTATTGCTATTGACTTTGAAGTAGAAGGAGACTATCCAAAATATGGTAATGATGATGATAGAGTAGATAACATTGCTAAAGAAATTCTTGAAAAGATGTATAAAGAGTTATCTAAACATAAATGTTATCGTAACGCTACACCAACCTTATCAGTATTAACAATTACATCAAATGTTGTTTATGGTAGTAAGACAGGATCTACTCCAGATGGACGTAAAGCCGGAGAACCATTCGCCCCAGGAGCAAATCCAATGCATGGAAGAGATTCAAGCGGTGCCATTGCATCCCTTAACTCAGTTGCAAAACTTAACTATGCTGACTGTTGTCGTGATGGTATCTCTAATACATTCTCAATTGTTCCATCATCTTTAGGACATAGTAAAGATGAACAAATTGATAACTTAGTAAGCCTACTTGATGGTTACTTTGTACAAGGAGCACATCACTTAAACGTTAATGTTTTACAAAGAGAAATGTTAATAGATGCTATGAATAATCCAGATAAATATCCATTATTAACAATTAGAGTATCAGGTTATGCTGTTAGATTTAATCGTCTAACAAGAAAGCAACAAGAAGAAGTTATATCAAGAACTTTCCATGAGAAGATGTAAATGAAAGGTAGTATAGATTCAATTGAAACCTTTGGTCTTGTCGATGGACCAGGTATTAGAACTGTAATCTTTCTAGATGGCTGTACTCTAAGATGTAAATACTGTCATAACCCTGAAACATGGGCGATGAACGAAGTAAACTATGATACAGATGAACTAGTTAAAAAAATACTTCGTAATAAACCATACTTTAAAAGAAATAATGGTGGTGTAACTTTCTCTGGAGGCGAGCCTCTTTTACAGATTAATTTCTTATTAGATATCTGTAAAAAACTAAAAAAAGAAGGTATCCATATTGCTTTAGATACTGCTGGTGTTGGTATTGGTAAGTATAAAGAAATACTAGAATTAATTGACCTTGTTATTTTAGATATAAAGCACGTTACCAAAGAAGGTTATAAGGAATTAACTGGAAGAGATATTGATGAGAGTGAAAAGTTCATCGAAGAGTTAAATAAGAGTGGTAAACCAGTATGGATTAGACAAGTAATTGTTCCAGGTATTATGGATAATGATGAATATTTAGATGGACTAGTAGAATATTTAAAGAAAATAAAAAATATTGAAAAAATAGAGTTTCTACCATTCCATCACTTAGGTTTTGAAAAGTATCAAAAGCTTAATATTCCTAATCCCTTAAAAGATACACCTGAGATGGATGTTAATAAATGTGATGAACTATATAAAAAGTTTATGAAAAAATATGAGAAGTCTAGAAAATAGGCTTCTTTTTATGGTAGAATAAATTAAGAGAAAAACTTAGAATTCTAAATAAAATATTGTAAAAGGAGATATTAAAATATGAAAAAACAAGAAGCAGAAGCACTTGCTATAGATAAATCAAGAGTAATGATAGAATATTTAGAGCAAATATTAAGTGATGATAACATATCAGGTAATATGATTTTTAGTTCTAATAAAATAGATGGAGAAAAAGAAAAAATGTGTACTGTAGATATCATGTTAAATAATGGTAAAGCAAGACATCTAAAATTAGGTATTCCAAGTATTCATAGTGATGTCTTTACAAAACAGTTCACTAGTGACTTAGTAGATAGATTTGCCAAAGATGATACAATGGGAGTAAGTCAATTTTTTGAAATTAAAAGTATGCCTCCAACTAGTAGAAGAGGAATGGATGCTATAAGTATAAATGAAGAAACAGGAAAGATTAATAATCATATAAAAATAGATTTCTATTCTATCGGACAAGATTTTTATTCTATTATGAAAGAATATAATGAGAAATTAAAGGAAGCTCAAAAAGAAATAGAAGAAGCAAAGATAAGAAAGTAATACTTATTATAAAGTGTAAAACATGGAAAGGTTAACTTTATGGAAGAGAAGTTTAAAAAACTATATAAGGAATATGATAAACTACAAAAGAAATATGGTGATAAGACATTAGATTCTATCTATAATGGAGGAGAATCTAATAATCCAGATATTCTCTTTGTTTTTATGAATCCAACTGGCAAGAATATTGCTAGTCCTAAAACCTGGAAAGGCTTAAAGGCTCCTTGGCTTGGTACTAAAAACATTTGGAAGTTATTTACTGCTATCAACCTCTTTGATAAAAATCTATTAGATGAAATAAACAAAAAGAAGCCTAAAGACTGGGACTATGACTTTGCAAATAAAGTCTATGATGAGGTAAAAAGAAATAATTACTTCATAACAAACTTAGGCAAGTGTACACAGATAGATGCAAGACCTCTAAAAGATGAAGTGTTAAAAAGTTATCTTGGACTCTTAGAACAAGAAATAGATGTAGTTAAACCTAAAATAATAATTACCTTTGGTAATCAAGTCTCATCAATTATTTTAAATAAGAAAATATCAGTAGGAGAGTGCCGTAAACAATACTTTGAAAAAGAAATAGGTAGGAAGACCTATAAAGTATTTCCAGTCTATTATCCAGTTGGTAATGGGACATTTAATATTGACAAAGCAATAGAAGACTTAAAATATATTATAGATAATTATGTTAAAGATACTGTTAAAACAAAATAGTATCTTTTTATATTGACAAACATATAATAACTGTATATACTGTATATATACAAAGAGGTGATTAAATGCAGATAATTATCAGTAATAGTAGTGATACTCCTATATACCAACAAATAGTTGATAATATTAAAAGAGAAATACTTAATGGCAACTTAGTAGGAGGAGAGGCCTTACCTTCTATTAGAACCCTTGCCAAAGACTTAAGAATAAGTAATATTACCACGAAAAGAGCTTATGAAGAATTAGAAAAAGATGGTTTTATTGAAGCGGTCGCTACTAAAGGATACTTTGTTAAAAATAAAAGTGAAAACTATTTAAAAGAAGAAATACTAAAGAAAATAGAAGAAAACTTAGAAGCAGCTTTAACTATCGCTGATACTTATCATATAAGTTATGAAGAAGTCTTAGAGATACTTAAGGCTTTACGGGAGGATAATAATGGATAATATAATTAAAGTTAATAATTTAACTAAAACTTATGAAAATTTTAAACTAGATAATATTACTCTTGAGATGAAAAAAGGTAGTATCATTGGTCTAATAGGAGAAAATGGAGCGGGTAAGACAACTTTAATTAAACTGCTATTAGGCCTAATTAGAAAAGATAAAGGAGATATCTTAATATTTAATCAGAAACTAAATAATAAAGTAAAAGAAGATATTGGTATTGTTTTAGATGACTCATTTTTCCCAGAGGTTATTAAAGTAAAAGATATTAACTATATTATGAAAAATATTTATAAATCTTGGGATGAACAGTTATTTTTTAAATATCTAAAAGACTTTTCCTTAAATGAAAATATGTTAATAAAAAACTTATCTAAAGGTATGAAGAAAAAGTTAGAAATAATCACCGCTCTAGCACATCATCCTAAACTCCTAATCTTAGATGAACCAACTAGTGGATTAGACCCTATTGTTAGAAAAGAAATATTAGATATCTTTCTAGATTTTATCGAAAATGGAGAAAATAGTATTTTGTTTTCATCTCATATAACTAGTGATATTGAATCTATCGCTGATTATATAGTCTTTATAGATAATGGTAAATTAGTCTTTGATAAAGAAAAAGATGATATCTTAGATAATTATGGTATTGTTAAATGTAGTGATAATGATTTTAAGAAAATATCTAAAGATAATATAATATCTTACCTAAAAAATAAATATAACTATGAAGTATTAGTTAATGATAGAAAAAAGGTTAAGAAAAATAATGATGACATAGTAATTGATAAAGCCACTTTAGAAGATATTATGTTATTAATAGTGAAAGGAGAAAAATAATGAAAGGTTTAATTATTAAAGATTTATGTGTTTTAAAAAATCAAATGAAAACATTATTATTAGTACTAGCTTTCTTCGTTATATTTTCAATTATTAATGAAGATGATTCTTTTATTCTTTTCTTAGTACCATTTTATATGATAATGATTCTTATAACTACTTTTAATTATGATGAATTTAATAAATGGGATTCTTATTGTAACAGTCTGCCACTTAGTAGAAAAGAAATAGTTAAATCTAAATATATCTTATTTAATGCTACATCACTTATTGTTTTAATAGTAGGCATACTAGCATCTTTCATAATTCCCAACTTTATAGAAAATACTACTTTTGAATCTCTTTTTGCAAGTATAATAGGAGTTGCCTTTGGAATATGTTTAGTAATATCCTTATTAATTCCCTTTTATTACAAATTTGGTGCGAATAAGGGAAGAATAATGCTTTTCCTTTGCATAGTCATACTTGCTTTAATAATAGGAATGATTACCAGTTTAGATATCTTTAACAATATAGAATTAATGCATCTATTAAATAGCTTAAATAACTTAAGCCTAAGTATGATTACTTTGCTATTAATAATTTTAACAATCATAGTAATGTCTATATCTTATTACATCTCAGTTAGAATATATAAAAATAAAGAACTATAATAAAAAGGAAGTCTATCTCTAGATTTCTTTTTATTATATTAAAATTACTACTTAGGGTGTTGCAGTACCACATCCTGACAAAATAGTTTAATACTTTCTCTTTGATTTCCTACTGCCTGTTACTTTATCTAAACGATTTGGTATGTTTTCGTGAGCATTGTCATCTTTTAATAATAAATATGTATCAATATTAAGAGCTTCTGCTAACATATCTAATTTTTCTAAACTTGGAGAGAAGATTCCTCTTTCTAAATCAGATATATATTTATCAGTTAAATCAGACTTTACAGCTAAATCTTCCTGTGTCATTTTATTTTTAATTCTATAGTATCTTAGATTAATTCTAAATATATCTCTTATATCTTTTCTTGTCATTATTTAGTCCTCCATAACAATTATATAATAAAAAGGAAGTCTATCTCTAGATTTCCTTTAATTTCTAATTGGAGGGCCTAGTCGGATTTGAACCAACGATCAGGGAGTTGCAGTCCCACGCCTTACCACTTGGCTATAGACCCATCTAATACATTATATGTATCAAATGCAAATATATTCTCTCATATATCTTTCCATTTGTCAAATACTAAGTTAAATTGTATAATGATAATAAGGAGGGATAATATGACACCCTATGGATATGATAAACCATTAGAAGCATTTGGTAAACCTTTTGTTCCAGATGTAAAACCAGGTAAAAAGTTTATTAAAAGAGTAGAGAAAGATTTACCATTAGACTCTAATAATCTTTCTATTGCCTTAAAACTTTATAATAACTTAAATGAAGTAGTAGAATTCTCAGAAAAGTTTGAAGCTTTTGGACAAGATTTAAGTTTAGACTTTTTAAAAAGAATTTATGAAAAGCCTATAAATAGTATTAATTTAACAGATAATCAAGTAACATGTAAAAACTGGGCCGAACTTTATGCTTTCTTCTTAACTAAGCATAATATTCCTTGTGTAGTTAATATTAGTGGAGTTCATTATAGCATTTATCTTAAAGAAGAAGGATATATTTTTAATGCTGATGCTACTATAATAAATAAAGATAAAAACGATAACTATAAAATGGATGATTTAACAAGAAGTAAGTTAGGACTAAGACCAAGTGGTTTTAATGCTTTAATTAGTGATGAGGAATTAGGTGCTAAGAAAGTTAATGTTTATGATTTAGGCCTTAATCTAGACAAATCAACAGAAATAGATTATGTTAATTTTGAAGATAGAACTAATGCAATTATTAAAAATCTTACTAATTGTAAAACATTTGAAATACGTAATATACCAGAAATAACAGATGAGGTTACAGATAACTTTTCTTTAATTAATAATTTATTACTAGAAGAAGATTTAGGTAGTGTTTCTGCTATTGCTTATATAAATACCTTAATAAAAGTATTATTTTCTAAGGAACAACAGCAACATCTAGCTTATGTTCAAGTAAAAGATAAGGGTAAATCTAAAGAAGAAAAATATACTGAAATAATTAATTATAATCCTAAAGAAGATAGAAAACATAGACACGATTATACAATGGGTATTCCTAATCTAGAAGGATATAACTTTATCTATAGAGATGGTTCCTTAGAATATTTAACTAAAAGAAAAACTCGTCAAGTTATAGAAACATCTATGAATATAGATATGGATATCCTTAGTAATAAAGGAGGAAGCCTATGAATTATTTAAGAGAATTAGTAACAAAAAAAGTAAAGATGTTAGAAACTGCAAATACTATAGAAGAGTTAGAAGACTTAAAGAAATACAGATTAATAGAAGAACTATTAAAAGATGATGCTTGTTTCTTTAAAATTAATAGTTCTATTGCATATTCTATATTAATAGAATTAGGTATAGATAATCCTTTAGATTACTATAAAAAATTAATTAGTTATAAAGAATACATTAAAAATAAAGAAAACTTTAA